>NZ_SMSC01000001.1:0-237483 GCF_004359955.1 Candidatus Thiosymbion oneisti | reverse complement strand
AATTCGCAGCCGCGCTCGCACCGCCGTGAGCGGGATGTGTGTTAGTATGCATCCTGTGAGACTGACCGCAAGCCAGAGCCGAACTGTCGTAAGGGCCATCCGAGACCGCGACCCGCAAGCCGAGATCTATCTTTTCGGATCGAGGATCAATGATGAGGGTCGGGGGGGTGATATCGACTTGTTGGTGATCTCGAAGCAGATCGACCTCATGACCAAGTTGGACATACTCGGCGAGATCCATCGTCGGCTCGGAGACAGGTGCATCGACCTGGTAGTGACGCCTGACCCGACCCCACCATTCATGCGTATTGCTCAAGCGGAAGGGATCCGCTTGTGAAACCTGAAAGACTGGCGCTACTGGAAGACGAGTTGCGAGTCCTGGAGAAGGCAACAGAGCACCTCGGCTACTCCATCGATCGAGTCCAAGCTCTAAAGGACAAGCCTCAGTGGACACCCGAAGAGCTGGAGCGCTTCGAATCCCTCGCCAGCCGCTTCTCCCGACTCGCCGATCTGCATATTCAGCGCGTTATGCGACTGATAGACGATCTGGAGCTGGTCCCCAAGGGCAGCTTGCTGGATCGTATAGAGCGGGCGGAGAAAAGAGGCTGGATCGCAGCCCCCGATCTCGTGCGTATTCGCGAGCTGCGTAACCTGATCGCACACGAATACGTCGAGGACAGGCTTCATGAGCTGCACCTTGCCGTACTCGAGCTTACTCCTCTGCTTATCGAGCTGACGCCAAAGGTTGCCGCTTTTGGACGCGTGCTGATCGCAAGGTACGGCGGCTTGGGGGCTGTCTCATAGCACTATTCAGGATTGCTTTTAACCAGACAGCTTCCGAGACATTTTGCGTGCCGACTAAGGTATGGAGAGGAGGATGGGTCGGCGTAGGGTGGGCAAAGCAAGCACCTAGCAAGATGGTCTAGGGCTGTGGTCATTCCGCGGAGGGTCCCGCACCGCGGCTGCTTGTTAGGAGGCACAAAGCGGGCGTGCCTATCGGCTGTTGAGCACGGCGCGATATGGGCCGTCGGCTCGACCGCCGGTTGGGCAGTACGCGCCTTTGCCCAACCTACCAACTTTTCAGTCAGGTAGGCTGGGTTGAGGTACGGGTAGTGGTAAATCTTTAACTGGCAGAGGATAGGTCAGACCGCTATGCAGGTCGGCAGACTTGGACTATCAACCACTCTATCAGTTAGAAATTTACCACTATCGAGGTACGAAACCCAGCACCATGAACTTGCTATCGATTTATCGTTCGGTTGCCCTGGGGTTTGTCCCGCCAGTTTCACCGCGACACCCTGGGAATCGGGTCGTTACCGCGCCAAGGGCTGATCGCCTCCACCGGATAGACGCACGCCCTTCAGCGCATTGAGCAGGATGCCGATCGTCGTTCCGTTATGCAGCAGAGCGCTGGCGACGGGGGATAGCCACCCGGAGATGGCGCCCCCGAGGATGGCGGTGTTGATACCGACGGCCGCTTTGAAGTTGCCGCGGATCAGGCCCATGGTCTTGGCCGCGATCTCGCGGGCGTCGGCGACGGCGCTCAGGCGATCGTCCATGAGCGCGCCGTGGGAGATGTGTTGCAGGTCCCACTCCTTGGCCGCCTCCACTACCGCTTCGGCGACCGGGTGTCTGGCATGCTCCTCGACGGACGCCACCAGTGCGAGCAGGCCTTCCTCCGTACAGCCATCGTCACGGGCCAGAACGAGCACATCGGTCACGATCAGCTCGCTGTGGGTCAGCGTACCCGTCTTGTCGAAGACCAGGGTGTCGATCTCGGCCAGGTGCTCGATGGCCTCGCCGCCCTTCATCAGGACACCGTGCTCGGCCGCGCGGTAGATGCCGGACTTGAAGGCCACCGGGGTACCGAGCTTGAGCGCACAGGAGTAATCGACCAGGAAGACGGATTGCAGCTGGGTCAAATCCGGGGTGAGGGCATAGACGATGCCGCCGGTGCCCAGCGTGAGGTAGACGCGCTTATCCGCCAGCTCCTCGGCCAGGCGCTGGGTGTCCGAGCGTTTGGACAGGGACTCCTGAATGAACCGGGAGACCCGGGCCGTCGTGGTGTCGGCGCCCACTTGGACCGCCTCGACGCGGATTTGTCCCTCCTCCAGCACCGAGCCTGCGATCACACGCTTGGGTGCTTCCCTAAGCACCGGGACGTCCTCACCGGTGACGGCCGCTTGATTGACCAGGGCCACGCCGTCCACGACCCGCCCGTCCACCGGGACCGTCTCGCCCACACCGACAGTAACGATCTCGCCCTTGCACACTTCGTCGCCGTTGATCTGGACCAGCTCGCCGTCCCGCTCCACCCAGGCCATGGCGGGCTCGGGACGCAGGAGCCGGCGCAGCAGCCGATCGGACTGACGCTCGGTGCGCCGCTCCAGGAACTCGCCCAAACTCAGCAGCAAGTCGGTGATGTTCGCGGTGTAGACCTCGCCGTCGGCAGCGGCGAGCCCTACTGCCAGGGCGTCGAGGACCTCCATCTTGATGCCCTCCTTGATCAGCACATCGGCGCCCTTGACGAGCGTGGAGCCGACGTTGACGAAGGTCACCACTTTCTGCATCCGTGGCGTCAGGAAGGGCAGGACGGCCAAGGTCATGGCCGTGGTCACCATGGGGGTAAATTCGGCCTCGCGGATACTCTCATCACTGTAGCCAGGGATCACCTCACCGGGGAATCCTTCCAGCCGCTTGATTACGGCTTCGCGGCCGTCTCTCCCCCCCCTTGTAGCGCACGATCAGGGCTTTGGCCGCAGGGTTGGCGCGGACCTCCTCGACCGGCGATGCCGCTCCCATCCAGGACTCGACATCAGCTTGTTGCTCGGTCGGTCCGAACTGGCTAAGGAAGCAACCTGGTTTGAGGAACGGGAACTGATCTAGGTGGCTTGGTGCATTCGTATACTGTAAATGATAACCGTTAGCACTACTGATGTAAATGGGAATCTTTATCGTTTATCCCGAATCCGCACCGTAGATTCGATGATACCCACAATTCACAATGCCCGTGAATTCACGGCAGGAACCTGGTTTTTCTTTTAGGAGCAACGCCTTGTTTGTGATTCCATTCAGTTTTCACTGCTACCTGTAACGGCTTGCGAACATAATCAGTTGGGCTCGCAAACATCCGGTTTTGCGGGCCGTTACAACTAATCGAGCCAGCGTATCCAGGTAATAGATACGCTGCCCTTCGGACGATTTCGATGGACCATAGACCAGGGCCGGATGGAGGTTACGTGCCGGCGCGGCCCCGGCGCGGGCCTCCTGCTCGCCGGCGACCGGGGTCACGCAGGCCTCGGGGTACCGGGGCCGGTTCCTGCGCGGTGTCTTGATCAGGGCAAAACGCTCTTCCAGGGACTTGGACTCCGGGTCCATGAGGATCTGGGGCATACTTGTGACTCGAGGCTGTGATCACTACCCCGAATGGTGCCGGTGCCGCCGGCTCGGATCAAGCTCAAAACTTCCAACCGCACCGTGCAAGCATGGCGCCGATTTCTGCTATTCTTTGTAGGAACTTTCGTTTATCGAGAAGCTCCCGGATGATCGCCCATCACGCACTGGTACTAAACCTCCACCAGCCCCCGGACAACCTGCAGAATCTGCTGAACGACGGCAATTGGGAGGCCAAGGAGATTCTCTACGCCCTCGATCGAATCCCGCGCAGCCTGTGGGGCTCGGAGGACGTGGCACGGGTCCATTTATCCCTGTCCGGGACCCTGTTGGAGACCCTGAACAACCCGGGGTTTCAGCAACGGGTCTACGGTGTCGTCGACTGCGGCTCCCTGTTGTGGCACTTCCAGAACCAGGATGTGTTCGAGATCCTGGGGACGGGTTTTTACCATCCGGTATTACCCCTGATCCCCGAGACGGACCGGCACCAACAGCTGCAGCGCTGGCTGGGCATTGCGCGTCATATCCTCTGGCGCCCACGCTTTCAAGGTTTCTGGCCGCCGGAGATGGGTTTTGCCATGGAGCTCATCCCCCTGCTGCGGTCCTTCGACTATCGCTATGTGTTGGTAGACAGCGAACACCTGGAGCCGGTCACGCCCATGAGCTGGCAGGAGCTCCGTTACCGGCCCCATATCGCGCGCCACGGTGAGGATGAGATCCTGGTCATCGTCCGTGATCGGGACCTATCCAATGCCCAAGAGGCGGGCATGGATGTGGATTGGTTCAACAACGAGGTCGCCGAGCGCACCAAGTGGTGCGACTTCGTCCCGCTGGTGACCACCTGTACCGACGGCGAAAACGGTGGTTGGTTCCGCAATACCACGGCCGGGGCCAACTTCTGGAGCGCCTTTTACCTGCCGCTCCTGGAGCGGGTCCGCGCTGGCCAATCCGCAGTGTCTCCGACCTTTATCAGCGACTATTTGAACCTGCACGGTGCCCACGGCGAGGTACGGGTTCGCACCGGGGCCTGGAACACCGGCTGGCACGACGGGCACGGTTTCATCCAATGGACCGGCTCCGACCGACAGCGGACGGCCCTGGGCGCAATCGGAACGCTCAGCGCGGCGGTTCAAGAAGCCGCCTGGCAGGCCGCCGAGCGGGGTATTGCGGACGACCCGGGTTTCCAACAGGATCTGGAGGAGGCCACCTGGCGCCTGTTGCGGGCGGAGACCAGTTGCAACTTTTACTGGGGCGAGGACTGGGTCCAGCGTTCCGATGCGGATATGGCCGCATCTTGGGAGGCCCTGAACCACGCCCGGGCGCGCTTGGGATAAGGTGCGCCCCCACCGTCCCGTCACCCCAAATCGACTCCTTGCACCTCGCCTGCCGAATGCTTCACGGCAAGGGGTACAATTCCCAATGCTATTAAGTTAGCGGTTGGCCGCTTGCCGTGGTGGGTCGGAATACGAAAGAGAAAACGACGAATCGGCGCGAACAAGATCCCTCCCTTCGGTTCGGGATGACAATTTCGTGAAGATTCGCGTGATTCGTCGTTTCTTTTCTTACTTTGCCGACCGGTAACGCTTAACTTAATGACAGGTATAATTCCTCCGTCGCCGAACCATAGACAGTCCCTCGACAACGAGAACCAATAACGAGACCAATACCGTGAACCAGTTACCCGAATATGTGGAAGGTGTACCCAATGTGTCCGGCAATGAGGCCGCAGTCGAGCAGGCGCTGGCCATCGGTGCCGGTAAGGCCCTATTCAAGGACCGTGGGGGCGTGGACTTCGGCACCATCCGCGCCGCTACGGCCATCGCCCTCCACCAACATCAGCCCCTGATCCCCGCCGGGGGCGACGACCTGGGCACGGCGGCCATCATCAGCAATCTGCAATACATGGCGGAACACCCGGACATCGGCGATAACCACAACGCCGAGACCTTTGCCTGGTGCTACAAGCGCATGGGCGAGTTCATTCCCCAGCTGGTAGGAGAGGGCAAATCGCCGCGGGTCATGCTGGAGTACTCGGGTACCCTGCTGCACGGGTTGCGTCATATGGGGCGTGACGACGTCGTCGACGCCCTCAAGACCATCACCTGCAATTCGGACTACGCCTGGACCACCGAATGGCTCGGTATGCCTTGGGGCCATGCGGTGGCCCCCTCGACGCCGGTGCAGGACTACCGCCTGCACGTGCGGGCCTGGCAGCACCACTTCGCCGCCATCTTCGGCTGGGAGGCCCTGGAGCGGGTGCGCGGCTTCTCGCCTTCGGAGATGGCCCTGCCCAACCATCCCGACGTGGCCTATGAGTTCGTCAAGACCCTCAAGGACTGTGGCTACCAGTGGGTCCTGGTCCAGGAGCACACGGTCGAACAACCGGAGAACGGCTGGCATCCGCAGCGTCCCCATCTGCCCCACCGCCTGGTATGCACCAACTCGCGGGGAGAGACGGCGAGCATCATCGCCATCGTCAAGACCCAGGGCTCGGACACCAAGCTGGTGGCCCAGATGCAGCCCTGGTACGAGGCCCAGGGGCTGAACCGCCTCGAGCTGGCAGGCAAATCCGTGCCGCCCCTGGTCACCCAGATCGCCGACGGGGAGAACGGGGGGGTCATGATGAATGAGTTCCCGGACAAGTTCATGGAGGCCGTGCGGCAGTCCAGCGGGTCCGAGGTGCCGCTCATGAACGCCAGCGAGTATCTGGAGCACCTGTTCGCCATGGGAGTAAAGGAATCCGACCTGCCCGAGCTCCAGCCCCTATTCCACCACCAGATTTGGGACCGGATGACCCCCGGCGACGGACCCGAACGCCTGAAGAAGGTGATCGAGGCGCTCAAGCAGTCGGACCACAGCTTCCATATGGAAGGCGGCAGCTGGACCAACGACCTGTCCTGGGTGCGGGGCTACGACAATGTGCTGGGGCCCATGGAAGCGGTCAGTGCCCTGTTCAACGAGAAGGTACTGGTACCCGGTGTGTCCACCGGCGAACACCGCTACCGCAATGCCCTGTTCCACCTGATGAGCTCCCAGACCAGCTGCTATCGCTACTGGGGCCAAGGCCTGTGGACCGACTACGGACGGGAGCTCTGCCGGCGGGCAACCGAGATCCTGACCAAGGATTTCAAGTAGAAGAGAGAACTACGAATCGCGCGAATGCTCTCAACAACCGAAACATTGAGTGAGCAGGATCTTCACGGAAAAGTTAGCCGCAAATCAGCGCAAATGGACGCAACGGAATGAAGAATCGTCGATTGATTTGCGTTGAAAGGCTCGAATTGAGTATGGGAAAAATGAGCCGGTTGCTTCGATCTATCCGCGGATTACACAGGTCTTCACGGATTAAAAACAAAACAATCTGTGGCAATCTGCGTCATCTGCGGACAGAAAAGATCATCTGATCTTTTGCGACCGATTTGCGTTCATTTGCGGCAAAAAAACGGTTCCCATGTTATCGGTACTTCGGTACTAGCTTCCGGCTGCGGCCGGATTGCGTCGGTGCTAGTGCACCCGTGTCACCGGCCGCATCTGGGTATCGCAGGTACCGCCCACGGTGACGGCCTTCAGATTTTCCCTGCCGCGGCAATTCGTTCCACGATCACGGATCTTGCACTGGAGCCCCAGGGCCTTGCCGGATTCGAGCCAGGGTGGGGTACGGCGGTAGCGGCCAACGCTGCGATGGTTACAGCCGCGGGGAATCCCGTAGGGGGGGCAGGCGGAGGGGGATTTCAGAGAGACCTTGCGGGCATCCACCTCGAAGCCCGGATAGTTGTCGAGGATACGGATCAGGTCCTTCTCGGACGCCTCTTCGAATAGAAACTCCCGGAATCTGTAGCCGTTTTTGCCTTGGTTACCGACCTGGATCCGGGTGTTGGCGATCAGGGCGAAATCCGTTCCTTTTCTCGCCACTGCGCCCGACATGTACTCGACCCGCTGGTAGTTGGGAAAGCACTTGCCCATGGCCGGGGCGTGATAGTAGTGGCGGAGTGCTTTGACATCACTCAAGGACGCCTGGTGAAAGATGGCCTGCAAGTCCCGATCATTACCGAAGAGGATGCGCTGGACATCGCCCAGGTTCTGCTCGTACATGGCGCGAATCTTGGCGTAATAATCGGCGCCCTTGCCGCTGCTCAGGTCCGAGCGCAGGAAGCAGGAGGTAAGGCCGGAGATCTGGGTCAGATACTCGTCCCAGATGTTGTACTGAGACACCTTGGAGGAAACTCCCTGGTAATCTCCCGGAAATCGGCAACCTTGGCGTTTCAGGCAGGACTCGGCCCGGCCCCGGTTGCGGATGGACAAGGCGATGATGTTGCGCTCGCAGGCACCATAGGTATTGCAGCCCCGATCCAGGTGCCCCTCGTAAATGGCCGTGCGCATGGTGTAATCCAGGTGCTTGGCCTGAGCTATGGTCTGCTCCGACCATTGATTCCGATGGTCGGCGATGAATCGGCCCCAGGCACTGTTCAGGGCCTGCCGGCGTCCGCTGAGCTTGCGGTTTGCATCGGCGCAGTGGGACGAGTCGTGAAAGGTGCGAATGATTTCGTCCAGCTTATTGCGGGCCCCCTGTATGCGGCCGGTCCGTCCCGAGCCTGGAGGATCGAAGAAAGGCGCCTTGTTCAGGGCATACAGCTGCCGCACCCTGATCACATGTCTGACCCGACCGTCGCAGTGATGGTTTGCAACGCGCATCGACTTGCGCTGCGCAAAGGCGCGTTTGAACTTGTCCGTCGCGGTCGGCACGGCCCTGCGGGGATCCACGAGGATCCGGAATCCCACATAGGGGGTACCCTTCTCGTCGGTCAAGGCTTGACCGTCGCGGATGACCAAACAGGGGATGAGCGAGGTCCCCTGAGCCAACGTCCCTGCCGGTGAGGATGGCCCCTGCTTGCGAAACGACTCGATCTCGTAATAGGGCAGGTCCCGCTTGCCGTTGAACTTGTAGAGCGTCATCACCGGAGTGGCCGGTATGTCCGCTGGGGATAAACCGGTCCCTACCAGGCCGACGGCAAACAGGAGAGACAAGAAAACTGGATTCTTCACGGCTCGAAGCCTGTCTGGCTAAAATGGATCCTCGCGTCGTGTTGGGTTACGGTGCGTTTGGCCTTGTTGCTGTACTTCGAGATCGGACAGCGCGCCTAACCCAACCTACACGCTGATTATGTGTCGGGTCCGCGGTGCGGACGGCTGGGATGTTGCGGCCATCTAGCCTGTGAAAACCATTGGTTGGTGCAGATAACAACCGGAAAGAGAACCACAGATGAACACGGATCGACACGGATTTGTCTCCATCCGTGTCGATCCGTGTCTATCCGTGGTTCGAGATAGCGAGGATTAGATCGTTTGTTAATTGAGAACACCCCCTAGCGGACGATCAGCGAGCTTTTGGGCATCGAACGCAACACGTCAAACCTTGTCCCGACGTAGGAGGGATCTTTTCCCTCCAGACAACGCCAAATCATTCAGGATTGCTGCGACTGCCGGCAATCACTCTACCCCTGTCTCGACAACCTGTAGCTTGGTCCCTACCCGCAGGGGGCGTACCAAGGGCTTGAGTGCCGCCAGATCTGGCGGCAGTCGAGACAGTTCCTCCTTAGCCGCGGCAGAGTCCGGGTGGAGACTGTGGATGATCGAATGCCAGGGACGCCTCTGATGGGTCTCGCGAATAACATAGACCCGCGCGGGTAATAATCCCTTTTGGGCCGTAAACCTATCCAGTGCCCTGCGGTTGAAGAAGCCGATGAGCTGGAGGCCGTAGCCGCCCGCTGAGACAACATGGGTTTTCTCGAGGCCCGAGGCACCGGCGTCGGTCTCGGCAGCCGCGGGAACATCGCTCCCCATGGCCCCCGGACTCTTCACCTTTGCAGCTTCCACTAGCGGCGAGCTTTCCTCGCCATTTCCGGCATTCTCCGTACCATCAGACACATCCGGAGTGGATGTTGGAGCAACCTCGGGCGTGGCCGCAGATGACTCCAATCCTGTCTCGATAACCTGTAGCTTGGCCCCTTTCTGCAGGGCGCGTATCCAGGGCTTGAGTGCCACCAGATCTGCTGGCAGTCGAGACAGCTCCTCCTTAGCCGCGTCATAGTCCGGGTGCAGGCTATGGATGATCGTATGCCAGGAACGTCCCCGATAGGTCTCGCGAATAACATAGACCCGCGCGGGTAATCCCTTCCGGGCCGCAAACTTATCCAGTGTCCTGTGGTTGAAGAAGCCGATCAGCTGGAGGCCATAGCCGTTCTCCGAGACAACATGGGTTTGCCCGAGGTCCGAGGCACTGGCGTCGGTCCCGGCAGCCACGGAAAGATTGCTGCCTATGGCCTCCGGACGCTTTACCCCCAAGGTTTCCATCGCCGGCGGACTTCCCTCAGGCTTCTCCGGCGCGCTGCCGGCATTCTCCGTACCATCAGCCCCATCCGTGGTGGACATTGCGGCAACCTTGGGCGTGACCGGACCGGCATCCGCGAACCGGGGGGCCGCCGGATCTTGGGCGCGGTCCCTCCGCGCTGCATCGGAGCGTCGTGTTTCCACCGCGAGGCGGCCTTCGGCCTGTTCACCAGGGGTCCGCTCGGTGGCAAAAGACGCCTGTGCGGCCGGCTTTTCATCCTTATCCGGTCCCTCCGACGCGGCCCTAACCTCTGCGACTTGCGCGGCAACCTTGGGCGTGGCCGGACCGGCATCCGTGAGCTGGGGGGTCGCCGAGTCTTGGGCGCGGTCCCTCCGCGCTGCATCGGGGCGTCGTGTTTCCACTGCGAGGCGGCCTTCGGCCTGCTCACCAGGGGTCCGCTCGGTGGCAAAGGACGCCTGTGCGGCCGGCTCTTCACCCTTATCCGGTCCCTCCGACGCGGCCCTAACCTCTGCGACTTGCGTGGTCACCTGATCGGGCCTTTCCCGCACCTGGCCCTGGCTCCTTTGCCCCTCGGAAAGGCTCGCGAGCCCTTGGTGAATTTCAGAAACCTCTGTGGCGACCCGAGATGACTCCAATGCAAGCTGACGATAGACCAGGAAGAGGGCGATAGCGAAGAGGACCGCGAACAGCATCAGCCCGCCCAGGAGCCGGGCGTGGCGCTGCAAACGCTTATCGAGCGCATCGTGCTGGGTCTGCTGGACCCGTTGGAGTCGGGACGTGGTTGTCCGAAAATCGTCGTCCACGTCCGCGATGCGTTCCACCAGCACCTTCTCATAATCGCGCAGCTGGGTGCGGTAATCCTCGAGCTCATCGGACAGGCCGGCTCGATCTACAGGCTGTTTTTTCGATCCTGTCGTCTGGGAACGCTTGGACTGCTCAGCCTTCTGCCGTTCGGGCCCGCTCGGCTGCGCCTTGGCAGCGGAGGGGTCTCCATTCGGTGCTTGCCGTTTGTGGGGTTGGTTCGCGTTTTTCACCGTTCGATTTTCCTCAGGTTCGGTTGGCGACAGGGTTACGGCAAGCTTAAGACCAGTGAGCCAATTCCCATGTTACCAAAGCGATGAAGGGCAGATTATTCCGGGGCGGCGAGCCCACCGCTCGGCGGGCAATCGCGCCCGCGCGGATTTGGTCATCCTGCATCGCTGATGACCCAAGCCGCAGAACGGACGACTGGCCGGACTTTAACCACCGATGCGTTTGATGATGCGCTTGACATAGGCCTGGGTCTCCGCATACGGAGGGATGCCCTGATAACGCTCCACGACCCTTTCGCCGGCATTGTAGCCGGCCAACGCCAGCTTCACATCGCCATCGAAATGGTCGAGTAGCCAACGCAGATAGGCCATACCTCCCTTCAAGTTCTGCTCCGGGTCCCAGATATCCCGGACCCCGAAACGTTTTGCCGTCGCTGGGATCAGCTGCATCAGGCCCCGGGCGTTCCTGGAGGAGAGTGCCTGGGGGTTGAAGCCGGACTCGGCTTCGATCACGGCGAACACCAGGTTCGGATCCAGTCGATACTGCGGTGCCATGGAACGCACCATACGGTCGATTTCTTTGGAAACAGAGAAGGGGGGGATATGGTCGGCAACCTGCATATCGGTGGGCAATGGACAGGATACCGCACGCTGGGGCCTGTCCTGCATCTTGAGGATCTCGAGCATCGCCTGGGCCTTGCGGCTCTTGTCCTTGACCGCCTCCCGGTACCAAGCGGTGGCGAGCTCCCAGTCGCGTTCTATGCCCTGTCCAAACGCGTAGAGCTGGCCGAGCTCGAACTTGGCGTCCATGTCTCCTTTACGAGCGGACTTGCAGAAGAGCTTAATAGCTTTATGGGTATCCTTAGCCACACCGACACCCCGCGCATAACGGTGCCCCCAGGCCGTAAGCTCGTGCTTGTCGTTGGAAGCATAGATCTGCTCAAACGACGGCCCTTGATTGGCGGCGACGCAGGAAAATGCGAGAACGGTCAGCAATAGGGTCAGAAAGGCGACTTTTGTTGTATGTTGTGTTTGCATATCTTCGATGCCCCGACAACCTCAATCACTCGCCTTCGGGGGCCAAGGGAAACGCGCAGCACTTTTCACGGTTTGCCCCGAAGGGGTTGTTAGCCTTTATCCGTGCTTTTGTCCACCCTTTTCGAAGTGCGTCCATATCTTCCATTCTCGCGCGGTAGATAAACAGTAACGGCCCTGTCTGCGATACCCTTTGATACCTCCATATCCTTAAATCTTAAGGAGCCTTGACGCCAACCATAGGATGATCCCACAGGTCAGCGCTTCCTCCAGCCACACGAACTAAAGTGTATTTTCGGTCAAAAACGGTATTGATGCAACGCACAAGAGACCGGAAATATTAGCTCATGTAATCACCTATCTTAACATTTAAAAGGATTTATACACATTCGTCCGGGACGGCGCCCCAGAACAACCGAATGACCTATTAAATCAATAACTTAAAATTAAATCTTACTGTTAGGTTTAATTTATAACGGCTTTAACTTATTGATTTTAATAGATTTATTACTCGGTGCCCTGGGGCGGTGCCACAGGACGAGAGCGTGTCTTTATGAATCAATAAGTTATATTTAAACTTTATTATCATATTTGATCTACAACCAATTGGAATCATTGATTATGAAAATTTTATACGCGCCCACCCTAGGCGGCGCCAGGACCACCCTGGCCGCATCCGGTGGTTTTGTTAGAATTCGGGCCGTTTGATCATCTCTTCGCGCAGTATGTCCGCACACACTGGCCGTCTCCTACTGAGTCCGCAAGACCCATTTCTGCTCCCGGAACGGGCGCCCCTGACGGCTACACTATCCGAAGCCGGTCTTCTGGGGACTCCACTGGAAGGCCGCAACCAGGCATTCGCCGTCGGCGAGCGCTTCCTGCAGCTGGTGATCTTTGCGGGTTGCTCGGTCCGGATCGAACCCTCACCCATAGGCGAGGCTCCCTTCTGCCATATCCGGTTCACCGGTCCTTTCCGGCAGCCGGTATTCTTGAGCGGCCGTAATACCCGCCCGCCGCGATGCCGCAGCTGCCGCGGCCGATTGCGGAGTTGGCGGGAAGCCTTGTCCGATCGGGATAACGCTGGGGTGCAAATCACCTGCCCCGCCTGCGGTGAGGCGAGCCCGCCTTGGGGCTATGACTGGAAAGGGCAGGCGGGATTTGGACGCCTATTCATCCGAGTCGAGGAGGTCTTTCCCGGAGAGGCCACGCCTACGCTGGCGCTGATGGGGCTGCTCGAAGGCTCCAGCGGATGCAAATGGCAGCATTTCTACATTCAGGACGACTGAGAGTCTGGCATACGGCTGTTCTACTACGGAATCGAAGAAGCCGGTCAGATTTCCCGCTCGGTTTCGTTAAAGGTAGTGGTTAATATTTAAATGATTTGTTGGGTACGCCACCGTCCCTGGCGGCTTTGCCCAACCTACGAGCTTCGCCCCTCTCCCACCGGGAGAGGGGATGCAGCGCATGGCCTGCCCAACCCACGGCTATTGGCTATGTTTACACTTAAATCTTAACCACTACCTCATTAAATAGGCTTTCGCGCTCGTTCCCACGCTCCAGCGCCTGCCTGTGTGTGCCGCACGCAGACAGGTGGGAACGCCATCTTGTCCGCTCCAGCGGACTCAGCTCCTCGGTGCTAATAGGCGTTGGCGGTTAGCCTACCGAGGCGCTTAATCGACGCTGGAGCGTCAGATCCCTCCTCCGTCGGGACCAGGTCTGCTCCCACGCTGGAGCCTGGGGAGCCAGCCGAAAATCAATGCCAGTAGAAAATCAATAGGTTAGTTTTTAGACAGCCTCTTAAGCTTGCGCCCCAATCGAGCGCAAAATCTGCCTCGCCCCTTCGCTCCCTCGCTACGAACGTGTAAGCCAGACAGGCTCTTAAGAAAGCTCAGGTGGCAAGTTGGACCCCCTTAGGGAGGGCAACCTTCATACTCACGGGTAAATGGTCGGAAAGCGAATGGTCGAGGACCCGCACCCCTACCCCGATGATACGCAGGTTCCCGGAGGCGAGGATATGATCCAGGTTGCGCCGCGGGTACCAGCTGGGAAAGGTCTTGAACTCACAGTCGAGCCCGCGGAGGTCCGTATTCGCCACTAGATCCTTGAACGCACGGGAGTCGCAATCGCAATTGAAGTCCCCCATCATGACCACATAGGGGTAGTGGGCGGCCAATTCCCGAAGATAGTCGAGCTGGCGGCGGCGGGCCCTCCGTCCGAGGGCCAGGTGGAGGATACAGACGGCTAGGACGGACTCGTCGGTAGTTTCCAACTCCACGACCACCACCCCCCGTCCCGGAAATCCCGGAAGCTTGTACTTGGTTATTGCGGACGGACGCACCCGACTCAGGACGCCGTTGCTGTGCCGTGCAAGCCTTCCCAGGTTTCGATTGACCTGCTTATACCAATAGGGAAATTGGGCGTGATAGGCCAGATACTCGGTTTGGTCGACGAAACCGCTACGCAGACTGCCGGCGTCCACCTCCTGCAGACCGACGAAATCATACTCGTGCAGTATGGACGCGATGCGGCTCAGGTTGGGCAGATGCTCGCGGTGCGGCAGTACATGCTTCCAGCTTTTGGTCAGATACTCGCTGTACTGACGGGTAGAGATACCTGCCTGGATATTGTAGCTGAGCAGATGCAGCTGCTGCATGCTGACCCGGCGGTCTGGGACCGGCATGGGTAGGGTCCACATAGGACCGACATGCCATCAGCCTAGCGCAAAAGCAGGCGGTTCCCAACCCCCTACGCGGTCAGGCACCCATAGGGGCCCCTTTGCGAATGCCCTGCTGCACACCGGTCAGCTAGTCGGTGGTCGGCCAGTCGGTGAGGCCCTGTATGAACTGGGACACAGCGGCGATTTCCTCGTCGCTCATACGGCTGGCCACATCTCTCATCATCCCGTTCGGGTCGTTGGCACGGGCCCCGGTACGAAAGCCCTTGAGGGTCGAGTCGAGATACTGGGCGTGCTGTCCGGCGACGCGCGGGAATTTGGCCGCTCCCAGACCGGCGCCGGCCGGGCCGTGACAGCCGGTGCAGGCAGTAACTCCAGTGGCCGGGTTACCGCCGCGATAGATGCGCTCGCCCAGCTCCGCCGCTGCGGGATCCGTGGTCCCCGGCGTCTGCTGCTGGGTGGAGTAATAGGCAGCGATGTCCCGAAAGTCCTGTTCACTGAGGGGGATCATCTGGGGACCCATCTGGGCGTTTGCCCGGGCACCGCTCTTGAAATCCATCAGCTGCTTATAGATATATTGGGCATGCTGTCCGGCGAGCTTGGGCCAGGTCGGAACCAAGGCGTTTCCGTTCGGGCCGTGACAGGCCATACAAGCCGCCACCTTGGCCTTGCCCGCCGTAGCGTCACCTGCCGCGGCCTCGCCCGCTGCCTGGGTACCGCTGGAAATGAGCGCCGTTGCAACCGAAATCGAAATCAGCCAAGTCTTCATGGTATGTATCGCCCGCTTCTTGCTCGTAAATTGTCGCGGCAACGCCCGGTCGCCCTCTGCGGAAAACACGCGGATGTATATCAGAATATCCGCATATTGGTCAAATCGACCTTTAAGCAAACTGGTCCAAGAGGCGACGGTCCTCCTTGCCCGGATGCTCGAGCGCTTGGGTGTCCAGCCTGCGTCGGGAGAGATCATATAGGACATCGTTCAGTACCTCATCATGCCCCCGACAGAGGGCCAGGATCTGCCTGAGGGCGAGAATCTCCGCGGTAGCCTTCATAACCTCACCCCGGTTTCGTGCGCCAACCGAACGATGGGACGGCGATCACCTGCGGTCTCTATGAGCACGTCGATCCTGCGCTCCCCCAGCGACCTTTCCAGCCTGCCCAAAAAGCGGACCTTGCGCTTGAGATCCGGGGCACAAGCAGCTTGCGCGGGCCGAACCAACAGGTCGATATCGCCCCCGCGACACCGGTCATCCACCCGCGAGCCGAAGAGCCAAACCTGGGAGCCTTCACCAAAGCTCTCCTCCGCGGCTTGCCGGATAGCGGCGATCTGGTCTCGGGTCAGGCGCATCCTGCCAACAAGTAGCTTAACAAGAGGAAATCCGACAGCGGCAGGTTTCAGTATACCGGCAGGGCCGATCCTGATGCGGTCAGATGCCTTCGATATCAACCTTATGTCTCAACAGCGATTATTACCGGTGGCCCTACCGGGCAAACGCGTATAAATTCCCCTGAAAACATAGCTTTGACGGACCTGCCTGCTTGGTGTCTACCTCTGCCCGCCGGCAGGTAGCAGGTTAGACCGGCCCCCTGGGGTTGCAGCAGGCCAGGCAAGCGAGCCTAGCGACCAGCGGCTATGTCAGGTCCAGGGCGGGCGCGTATAAATTTCTTTTTGATTAACAAGTTACTACCAGCCGTGTCGATTGGGCAAAGCCGGGAACGCCGGCATCCTGCCGGTTCGTAGGTTGGGCAAAGCCGGATCAGGGACGATCCGGCGTGCCCAACATCAACATTTCGTTGGGCACGGCACACCGTCCAAAGATGCGGTTCGCTGCGCTCACCACATCTTACGGCCCTTGCTCAACCTACAAGATCATGTTTTCGGGAGGATTTATACGCGCTCGCCCTGATGTCAGGTCCCGTATGCCTTTACTCCTTTCCGGGGAAATGTATCATTGAATACTTTCGTGTCGGTCCCACGGAGTTGGGGTGGCATTTATCACGATCCTGCAGGAATCCTTTGCGATGTCCGAAACAGACTCAAGAAAACAGTCCGACCTTTTCGGCTTGATGCTCTTGCTGCTCGGGGCCCTGGTGATCTTCTACTTAGCGCGTCCACCGGTGCTCATGTTCCTGCACTACGCCCTCGGCATCTCTCGCCCGCAAGTAGATACCGGACCACCTCGCCCGGACCTGGCTTTGATTACTCCGCCGCCAGCGGTACCAATCAAGCCCCCACCTATTCCAGCGAGCCTCAGCACTCCCCATACGCCCACACGCTGGACCGATCCGATCGCCGGCACGCTCGATATGACAGCCCTGGATACTGACATCTTCACCCTCACGAACCAGGAACGCACCGGGCGCCAGCTCACCGCATTGGCAGAAGACCCGAAGCTCGCGAAGATCGCGATACGCCACAGCAAGGATATGGTGGACCGGGACTATCATGCCCACGTGTCACCGGATGGTGACGGTCCGGCCCAGCGCGTCGCCAAGCTCCATCGCACCCTATTCGGACTGACGCGGGAGAACGTCGCCCTGTACAGCTCCACCCCGATCCCGGTACCTGAGCTTGCGAGCCGGTTCAATACCCAGTGGATGAACAGCCTGGGCCACCGCCGTAATATCCTCGCTCAGGAGAATACCCACCTGGGTGTCGGCTGTTGGGATGCACCTGATCCGCATACGCAACCCAACACCATACGCAAGTGCACCCAGCTGTTCTCCCAGTCCTACGCCCACGCCGAGACACCGATTCCGGAGGAGGCCGATGCCGGTACCCACATCTTCCTCCGCCTGATCGTCGAACCCGGGCAGCCATTGCCGACCGCGATCGTCCAGACCGATCTACGGACCGACCGAGCGGTACCGAACGCTATGCCCGGCAAGCTCACGAATCAAGGCAGAGTTGCCGAAGGAAAGCTGCAACTCGTGGGTCCACCCGGTCTCTATGGCTTGAGCATCCAGGTGCCGTCGGATAGCGCCGGCATCTTCAGTGTGATTCCAGGGCCCTATGTGCGGGTTCGGTAGCGATGTGAATGCAGGGACCCCTGGGCTTGTCCTGTAAAACGACCTGCTACCTTATCGAGGCTTCGGATTGCGGCGCCCCTCTGGCGGTGATCCCATTGCGGTGTCAGGGTGAGAGCTGATCGATGGACGCAGCGCTTGAACGCCGGATGCGGGAAATAGACTGCCACTTCGAGTCCGACCCTGCGCAGACGCTGGACTGTCTCGCTCGTATCCTGAACAACCGCCATGACCGCCGCTACCCCAGTGCATTGGAGATCCTTTATCGACTCCCGATACCCGAGGGCGACCTTGCCTGGAGGCTTTCCAGCATGCGTGCCAAATTTGGCCGCGACGTCTCCGGGCCGGACCTATCAAGACGCTATCGTGAGCTAACCAACCCGGACGACGAGGCGTGGCAGAAGGAGCTAGAGGCCATTGTCGCAAAGCCGGGAGATCCTACCGACGCCGTCGCCTTCACCAAGGCCCTGATCAATATCTTCGGGAATCGGCTCCGTAGCACTCGGCAGGATGCCCGCAGGCGGTTCTTGACCAAGCATCGTGAGTTCCTCGCACAAGTCCTGAAGCAACTCGAAGGGATGACAACGCCGCCGGACGCCGTGACGCTGAAGAATTGGGTCGCGGAATCCGCGCTGTTCGCCCTGCAGGACACCCTCGACCGGGCGGAAAAGGAACGAACGGCGGAGCGCTGGACCCAGGTCGAGACCTGTGCGGCTTCGATACAGGAGACCGCCCAATCGCAAGCGCAGATCGATCGCATCAACATGGCCTTGGCTCAAGCGAGGTCGTACCATCATTGGAAACGGCATTTCGATGCATTACTGGGGTTGATTTCCACCTACCAGTTCTGTGCCGATCCCCGGTTTCCCTGGTCCCCACCGGAGCGCATCGACACCGAACCTGCAACCACCTTGGCGCAAATCGAAGCGGTACGCACAGGGCTGGAGAAATGGGGCGCGCAGCAGGATCTGGATGCCTGGCGGAAGGCTCTGCACAGACTCAGCACAGATGCACGGGAGAGCCTGTGCGCAGCGCGGGACCTGCCGGCGCCGGAATTACTGGAGCACATAAGGGATCTGCGCAGGCAATGGCCGGATTCCCTCGGGCCGCTCCCGGAAGCACCTGCATGGGACAAGGCCGAGGGGCTGCTGCGCGGGCAGCTGGAAGAACAGGTATCCGGCTGGCTGCAGGCGCTGCGGGACCAATTCCGGGACCAGCGTTCCCTGCTGGCCGCCCGCGACGCCCACCCGCAGCTACCGCAGCTCGCCGGATTCGCGGTCGAAGCGCAACGGCAGTTTACTGAGGATGCCGCCAGATTGGCATCTATCGATAGCGACTTGCGCACCTGGTGGGAGGACGGCGACACGGGAACCCTACACGATGGTCGGCTGGATCGATTGAGCCGCGACCTCGAATCGCTAGGCGACCAATGGGGAAGCTCACCCGGATATGCCGAGTATCGCAAGCGACTCGATCTCCTCAAGGGCGAGCTCCCGCTGCTGGCTCGCGCCCGGCAAGAGCTCCGCGACGGCGACCCCCGGAACGCATTGGAAACCCTCGGGCAATGTGCTTCTCCCGGTGCGGACAAGCTGAGGGAAGAGGTGCGGCAATCCATCCATGACGATCACATTCAGATGGCGATCAAGCGGGGCAAGCTCGAGCAGATCGCGAAAACCGACCTCGACCGGGCGGGTCTCGAGACCCGCATATTCTACGAGCAGAGCCTCCGGGGCCGAGATTTCGTTGCGGCGCTGCACCGACGGGCCGGGGGCGACGGTCGCGAGCAGGGCTTCACCAGATTCACCCGGACCCTGCTGGGCCTGCTGGGGGAGCAACCCCCCACTGATGCCTTGCTGAACGGAAGCGACCGGGCCGAGCTCGAACGCATCCGGCAGGAACTGCGGGATCGAATCGTCCGGCGTGCCGAGCGTGAAATCGAAGGGCTGCAATCGCGGGCCTCCTACTACCCACCGCTGGACGCAGCGGCATTGAAGCCGCTGGAGAAGCAGGTCATAGACTTGACTGAAGGACTTAGAGGCTGTCTAAAAACTAATACATTGTTTCGGCTGGCTCCCCACGCTCCAGCGTGGGAGCAGATCCCGACGCTCCAGCGTCGATTAAGCACCTCGGTAGGCTAACAGCCAACGCCTATTAGCACAGAGGCGCTGAGTCCGCTGGAGCGGACAAGACGACGTTCCCACGCTGGAGCGTGGGAACGAGTGCGAAATTTACAGATTTTATGCCCTAAAATCAGTATCTTAATTTTTAGACAGGCTCTTAGTCTGCCGCAGCTCCATCCGGTAGACGTGAATCGGTGGTTGGAAACCATCGAGCCTATCCGCAGAGGGTTGAGAATCCATCGGGCCTGCATCGAGGGCGATTGGCAGGCGGCGGAGGCGGAGTTATCGGCCCCGGACCTGGATGCCTACCTGGATCTCGGGCAGCGACGCGAGCTGCTTGCCACCATGCGTGCCAGCCGGTTGCGCCGTGAGCGGGCACCCGATGACTCCTGGCTCGCGCTCTACCGTGAGCTCAGCGATGTGTTGATGCGGCACCAAGAACCCAGGGCCCGTTATCTGCGGCTGGTGCGCGGTACGACCGACGGCGACTACAGGCAGGACCTCGCCATCCTGGCGCGTTGGTTCCCGCAAGAGACATCTCTGAGATCGATCCTGGCCTGTTTCTCGGACCCCAGGGCCGCCGCCGACATCGATACCCCGCCGAAAAATGTCGATGAGCCCCTCTATGCCCGTCTGCTGCGCCACTTGATACAATCACCCCATAACTACTACCCTGTTCGACGTTTGTGGGAATCTCTCCCCGCGGATAGTCGCACCCGCCTCTGGGGTAGCGAGCCCTCACCGGTGGAGCAGATCTCCGAACGCCTGCGCCACGAGCATCAGCGCATCCAGGCCCGGCTCGCGGACCCCGCAACCCAGGTCGCGCAGCTGGAACAGGAGCTGGAGGACCTGATCAGGACCGGCCTGATCGACGCGCGTACTATAAAAATGGTCGATGTGGCTAGCGATGTGGAGCGTTACATCCGGGATTTCCAGCGCCAGGACCCCTGGGACCGGGCCCTGCGACCGGCCCTGGAAGCGGCCAAGCGCAAGCTCGGCTACCTGCCGCCGCCGGTCCGCGATGTCCGTGGCTGGCACCGGGCCATCGAGCAACGGATAGAGGGGATCGTCGCCTGGGATGAGCTGGAGGTCGCATGGAATGACTTCAACAAGCGGTTCAACCGGCGTTTTACCGGTTTTCATACCGACGCCGGGCCCTGGGCCGGGTTTCAAGCGTTGCTGCGACGCTGGATCGAGTGTATAGACCAGGCCGCCCCCCATCTCCATTGGGACCTCCCGCAGGCGCGGCAGAGCCGGTGCTGGGTCGCCCTGATCGATGCCTGGTCCGAGTCACACGAGGGCCGCATGTATATCGAGGCCGAAGCGGATCGCCCCCAAGACCTCGCCGCCCTGCGCGACAGCTATGGTCGGATCCTGGAACAGATCGACCGCTTTGCGCTGCTGCATGCACGCCTGCTGGAGACGGACGGCGCCCCTGAATACCTGGAGGAGCTGCATCAGGTAGAATCACTGAGCCGGCCCGTGGAGCAGATCAAGACCCAGCTGACCAATCCACAGGCGGCACCGACCATCGGCAGCGCCTACCAAGCATTTGTGGCCGAGCGCGCACCAGCGTGAACCTCGCCAGGGGACAGACCATGCGATTGCCTGCCTTGCTCTTTATCGCCCTAGTGTCCGCCTGCCCGATGGTAGGGGCGGCCATGACGGCAGCGGGGACCGATTTCATCTTCTTGATAGATCAGTCCGGCAGCATGATAGGCAAGGGAAAATTGAAAGGCACCGCGAACGACAAGCTCGGAAAGCGGATCGAGGCGATCAAACAGCTTGACTTCCACCTGTGGCAATCGGCCATGGCCGGCTATGTCAACCGCATCTCGGTCATCGAATTCGGTGGGCGCAATGCCCGTTACGATGTTTCCAAACCCCAGGTGACCCTGTCGCGCAAAGAGATCCCGGCCGTGCCCTCGGGCCAGAACCCCAGCAAGACCCTGGAGCGGATCCAGGCGTTGTTGTCCCCCATCAGAGTCGTATTTCGCGGCGATACCGATATCGCCGCCGCGCTTACGTTGGCACAGCAAGAGCTGGATTTCTTCCGGGGCGATCCGCCGGCTCCGGGTCCGGGCGCAAAGGCCGGGGAGCGTGACCGAATCGTCGTGCTGATTACCGATGGCGCGCCATATGCCAAGGGCGTAGCCGAGCCGCAAATGCGCGCCGAGATCGATGACTGGACCGCGCGCATCGAGCGCGACCCCACCCTGGCCAAGTTCCTGGTCTTCGGCTTCAATGACGCATCCAATTACTGGGATAACAAATGGGGCGCCTATTGGCTCAGCAAGGCCAGCCGCGATGCCCAGTCACAGGAAGGCTTGGCCTTTCTGATCGATCGCCACGAAGACCCGGTCAGAAAAATCCGGGAGGTTCTGTCCGAGCTGATCCCCCCAGGCGCCACCACTGCCAGCGGGGACATCTACACGGCCCCTGCTTATCTGAAGGCGCTGAGCTTCACCATCGACTATTTCCGGCCCTACCTGCCGGCCAGTGAGATCCGGGTCCTCGACCCGGCCGGCAAGCGTCTCACTCTGACCGACCGCGGCGAGCAGTCCGCCGCCATCTATCTGCCCTATCCGGCGCCCGGCAAGTACCAGTTGCGCACGGCCAACGCGCCCTATCGTGCCCATGTGCTGCCCGTCTACGAGTTGACCCATCTTACGGCCCCGGTGCGGGCGGTGAAGCAATACAGTGAGGAGAGCATCCGCTACCAGCCAGAGGGTCGCGGATCCGGCGGGCGCTTCGTCCCCCAGGCCAACCTGCCGCCGGTGCACTTCGCGGTCGAGCTCCAGACACCCAACGGTCCCACCCGCCGCGTCCCCATGATCTACGACCAAGGCAGCAGGGAAGTAATCAGCCAGGCCCCCGAGCCTTTCGATGTCCCCGGCAATTACCGGCTCACCTTTACCGGCAAGACCAAGGCCCAGGATGGTACCGAGTCCGTGGTCTATCGCAGTCAGGACAACCTCCGGGTCGATAACGCGACCCCGGTCCAGGCCCATTTCGTCACCCCGGACGCGGGCGGCGAGCTGGTCTTGTGGCGCGGGGCGGTGGATGTCCCGGTGGAGCTGCATTTCCGCCACGGCCATACCGGCGCGGATCTGCCGGTCGGCCGGGTACTGGCCGGCGGCAACCGACTACGCATCGACTATCACCTCTCCGAGAGTGACGAGCAATGGTCATCCTCAAGCCCGGTGGATCTGATCGCCGAGGGCACGAAGCTGACGGCAACCCTCCCGGTGGATTTCGACCGCATCCGCTGGGATCTGCTACGCCGGACCACCGGCATCCGACTGCACCTCGCCCCCTCGGTGCCCGATCCTTGGCGCAACGGCATCCACTATCTCGGCATTGCGGGGAGCGGGGACCTCTGGCTCGGACCCGAGCTCCGGATCAAGGAGAGCCTCCGGGTCCTCTGGATCCTAGCCGGTGTCCTCCTGGGTCTGATCGCCGGTCTGATGCTGCTGTGGCGGTTCTTCCTGGCACGTTGGCTGATCGAGCGTAGCGATAAAAAATATAAGCGTGCACCCAGGCTCAGTTTCATGCCCCCCCACAACCCCACCCAGGGATCCAACGAGTGGCAATTGAAGGGGGTTCGAATCAAGACGGAACCGCAACGGGTAACACTCGCCGATAAGAACACCTGGTCCATTGAGAAGTTCCGGATCAAACGCCTCAGACGCCCTGGCAACAAGGTCGCGGTCGAGCTCCGATATCGCCCCCTGGGTGAGAAGAAGGGCGTTACCAAGGCAAGACTGGAGGCAACCAACGACAATGGAGTGGACAGGGCGCGGCATCATATCATCGGCCTGTCGGGCAATCAGGCCGCGGATTTCATCTTGTTCCTCGGCAAATCGGACCAGTGATGAACAGCTTGCGACGGGGGCCGGGTTTCATGGACGTGACAACACTCGGATTCGCTGACGGCGCTGATAACGGCACCCTGTGTTTCCAGTACACATGCTCTCAACTACCGATAACATCGAGCGAGCAGGCTGTTCAAGGAAGATTTAGCCGCAAATTAACGCCAATGAACGCAAATAAATGCAACGGGATTAAGAGCCGTCGATGATGGCGAGCCGATTGCAATCAATTTGCGTTGATTCGCGTTCATTTGCGGCAAAAAAATGATTCCCATGTTGTCGGTATTTCGGTACTGCTGTACGGGATACAACCCCAACAGACCAGGAGAAGACTATGCGTGGTCTCTATATCGGCATCGGCGGCACCGGCGACGAGATCTTGGCCCGCCTCAAGGACAAGGTCTATGCCACGGCCGGCGAACTCCCGGATACCCTCCAGTTCCGGTTGATCGATACCGAGGCGGAGGACTACCGCAAGAACCAGGGCGCCCGGCTCGGTGGGGAGGGATCGGCCACGGCCATCGCCGGCAACGAATACCTCCAGCTCCAGGACGACCCGCCCGGCACCTTCCTGGACCTCACCCGCAAGGTCGCCCGTGACCCCCAATCGGTCGCCGAGATGGCGCGTTGGTACCGGGCCGATCTGTTCCAGGAGAATCTGCCGTCCGCGGATTACAACCTGGTCCGCGGCGCCGGCCAGCACCGCCAGTTCGCTCGCATGGGCGTTTTTCTCAATAAGCAGCGCCTGGAGAACATGCTGCGCCACGCGATGGAGAAGTGCGCCGGCGGCCAGGGCGAGCTGCCGATCTGGATCGTCGGCTCGGTCGCCGGCGGCACCGGCGCCGGGCTCTATATGGATCTCGCCCTGCTCGCCCGGCTGGTGGCCGAAGAGCTGCGTCTGCGCTTCCGGATCATCGGCGCGGCGGTACTGCCCGATGCCTACCAGGATGTCAATATCGACGGCGCCCGGGCCTATGCGGTGGTCCGCGAGCTGGAGCGCTTTCAGGCCCCGGTCGCAAACGAATATCGCGGCCGATTCAGCGAGCACCAAGACGGCATCCGCTTTGCGGTGGAGTATGACGCTGGGACTCGGGTCCGGCTCACCGACAAGCTGTTCGACAACCTGGTCTTCTACAACCGGGAGTGCAAGAGCGACGACGACCGTAAATCCTACTTCTCGGAGATCGCCGATGGATTCAATCTGCTCCTGGACGAGACCGCGGGCGATCAGATCTTTCGTGAGTGGATCAACGCCGAGGAGGGGGCCGCGACCTCCTTCAACTCGCATCGGATCTTCTTGCCCATCCGCCTCTATGAGCGCCAGTTCGTACTCGACGCCGCTTTGTCCCTGGCCAATGGGCTGCTCCCCAGGGATCCGCAGACCCAGGCCCTGCGCGTCGGTTCGGGGGACGACCGACGTATGGAGGCCCAACAGATCCTGAGCCAGGAGCTCTTCGCCCTGTTCCGCATCTTGCAGGCGCCAGGCAACGACCAGGAGCGTCGGGACCTGTCCGCCAAGATGAAGGCCTCCTATATCGTCAACGAGATGCTCGGCTTCGCCAATCCAGCGGGCGTCTTCGGCCAGTCTATCGGCGAGGCCAGGGAAGGCGCGGCCCGACGCCTGTTTGCCGATATCTTCGAAGACATCGAGACCATCCGCGAGCTCAAGGAGAGTTTCGACGACTCCAAGACCCGGGTCCAGGCCGAGGTCGTGGTGCGGCGACGTGACTATGAGGGAGACGGCAAGGACAGCTTCAATGCCTCGCTGGCGGCGGTCAAACCTTTGATTACGGAGCAGATCCACACCTCCATCGACACCAGCATCCGCAAACATCTGGGAGGCCAACGGGCCCAAGAGGAGGGGCTGGGCCGTACCAATCGGGTTATCCACAATCTCAGCGGGTCGATGGCGGAGCTGCGTCGGAACCTGGAACAGATCACCGCCGACGATGGTGCCCGGTTGGAGCGTGCCCGCGGGCGGGAGAAAGACGCCAAGGTGGCGCTCGAGGCACTGGAGAAGCGGCTGGTCGGCTGGAAGGGGCAGTTGGCCGACACCGAGGAGGAATATCTCAACGCCGTCAACGGGGTGAACCAATGGCAGCAGCGGGAACGCCTAGTGGAGCTCATGCGGGAGCTGATCAAAGACGCCGATGGACACCTCGCGAGCTGGCTCCAGGGCATGGAGCATTGGCAGAAAGCAATCCTGGGTGTGATCCAGGAGGCGACCGACGAGGGCAACGAGATCGCCGAGCGCCTGGACCGGCAGACCAAGGTCAGGTCGGCCTCCATGGGACTCAAGAACGACATCACCATGGATGGCTATCGGGATGCCCTGCGCGGGAAATGCCTGCTGGATCCCCAGACCGAAGGTTCATTCGTCGATGACCTATTGCACAAGCTGACCTGGCGCCCCGGCGAACGCCCCCAGGATCTCGCCCTGGAGGGCTGGCCAGACCGGGAGCTGCTCGTGGCCCGAGATTTCGCCAAGACCCTGGAGGACGACCTCTCCCGCCGTATCGCCGAGCGGGTGGGCCAGTTCGAGGGCATGGCCAATTATCTGAAATGGCTGCGCGACGAGAAGCGCGATCCGGTAATCGGCCTGGCCGACCGGCTGCGGACCGTCACCAGCGAATTCCTGGACCAACGCCCCACCTCGGCCACCCGCAAGTTGCTGCTGTTGCACGGCGATACCTGGAACCAGCGCGACGGCGAGAACGCCTTCGGTGTCGTTTACAACGCCTTAGCCGGCGATGCCAACATGGCCGGCAAGATCACCCATAACCTTACCGGCGCGGAGGGCATCAACCTGTTCAAGGACCCCAATGTCCTGGCGGTACTGATGGTGGACAACGCCATCCCCTACCAGGAGATCCGGGTCATGGAGCGCATGCGTAGTCAATACCTGGCGGTCCGCGACGAGGATCATCCGGAATGGCGCGCCCAGACCTATCACATCTTCCGTTGCGATCAGGAGGCCTGGCGCATGGAACACAAGCAGGTGGTCGAGACCCGCGACACCCACTTCCCGGAGATTCCGGGCCAGCTGTGCCGGCTGTTGGATGACCCCAAATCCGTGGAGACCTTTACCAAGGCCCTGGTGACCGGTGTCGTCCGCGGCCAACCGGCGGCTACCGGCGGCAAGCTCTGGGTCTGCGGGCCGGTCACGGAGCAGGACCCCAAGCGGCTGATCTTCTTGAACGATCCGGACGACGACAAGGAACCCAAGGACCTCCTGCGCGCCTTGGTCACCTTCGCCATGGACCGCAATGATCGCCGCCGCATCCGCGGCGCCATCGATCTGCGCCGGATCCAGGGCTGGATGGAGGAGGCCCTGACCGCCGCGGGCAAGACCCTGGAGGAGATGGCCCTGGCATTCAAGGACGCCGAGCCGGATCTGTTCGAGCTGCGGTTGGATGAGGGACCTGACGGGGCCGAGATCGGCAAGGACGCCTTTTTGGCCCTGATCCTGAACCACCATCTGAGTGCCTATCTCGGGACCCAGGGCTGACTATCGGGCTAGGGGCTGTTGACATTGATCCGAGCCTAGCCCGTGGGATGGGGTAGGGCGGGTAAGCCAGGGACGGCGCCACCCGCCATATATGCTTGCCCCGAGCGTAGCGAGGGGACTTGGGGAGAGGGGATCAAAGGGTGAAGATCGGTGCCTTTAACGACACCCTCTCCTCATTTGCGGCCCACCCACGGGCTATGGAGCAGTCCAGGCTGGATTGAGCATGGGAACAAGCCGTCTTTTTATCCGCAGATTATGCAGATTTCCGCAGATTATTTCATTCTTCATCTGCGGAAATCTGCGTAATCTGCGGATTGAATGTGGTTAACCTAAGAGGCTGTCTAAAAACTAACCCATTGATTTTAAATCGGTAGGCTGGGGTGAGGAACGAACCCCAGCTTTGGTTATTGCTGGGTTTTGGCCGTCCCTGGCCGCAACCCAGCCTACGGCCTAGGGTCCCTTTTTAGACAGTCTCTAAGGACCTTGCCATGCTCGGGTTGAAGTCGTATCCAGATGTTGTACGCAGGTGTACGCGATGCTGAAGACCCTCTTGCGAACGCTGTTATTGATCCTGCTGGGCCTGTTGGTGCTGGCGCTGATGGCCGGCTGGGTCAAGCTGACCCAGCCCCAGCCCGGCGCCGAGGATCCCCTGCGGGCGACCGTCTCCCAGGACATCCTTTGGCCCTGGGATCAGACCGAGCTCTGGATCGACTACAGTGGCGCGGAGGGCAAAGTCCAGCCCGGCAAGCCACCGCCCCAGACGCTCCTGTTTCTGCTCGACACCTCGGGCTCGATGGCGGGCTATCTCGAGGACACCAAGCGCGCCGTCTTCGAGCTGCAGCGCAACCTCGCCGTGAGCGGCAATCGGCTGCGCATCGGGGTTATAGAGTTCGCCAGCACTGCCAGCCTCGTCAGCCCATTCACGGCCGATATGAACGAGCTTGCGGCTAGACTCCGGGCCCCATGGCCGGGGGCCGGGGGCGGGACGGTATTCTTGGCGGGGCTTTCCGAGGCCCTGGCGATGCTGGATGCGACCGGAACAACCCACGGAACGACCATCATGCTCACCGATAGCGGGGCCGGGGAAGATAATGCATCGCTGGCCCAGTTCTTCCAGAACCGCTGGAAGCCGTCCGGTCATGAGCTGTATCTGGTCGGCATCGGCACCGGGGCCAATGACCCCGCCAGCTTCTACAGCCTGACCGATGACCCCTCCCGCTATATCATCTCGGCCACCGACACCGGCGTCATCGATCTCCTGTTCCAAGAGGTCGCGGTGCGCATCGGCAATGCCCGGGGCCGCAACGTCAACCTGCGCCTACCCTTGACCGAGCCGTTCTGGGACTGGGGCACGCCACAGGTAGCCCCGGATCTCAATGCGGCCCGGACCCTGCTCGCCCCCTCCACCCAGGACCCGGAGCGGTTCCACATGCCCGCCCTGTTTGCGCGTCCCTATCAGTGGCGCCTTCCCCTGGAGCCCAAGCTCAGCGGTATCCTGGATATCCTCTATGCCCCCCCCGAGCTCCGCTACACGGCAGGCACGGAGGTTTTCAGCGTCCGCCCCCACAGGGATTCGGGCCCTCAGGTCCTGGTGGTCACCTGGCTGTTCTTGTTCATGTTGATGCTGCCGGCGCTGATCTACCTGCTGGCCGCATTGCTCGCCTGGCCGCTGCGTCCACGGGCCGAGATCCCCGCGCTCGAACCGGAACCACGCCACACCGAGCATCGCCCGCCGCCCCCGCTGCCGGTGCGCTTTCCGGTAGACGACCAGCGCATCGACTGGACGCCCAGCCTTGTGATCGGACTCGGACGCTCCGGGCGGGCCGTCTTGACCCATGCCCGGCAGAACCTTGCCGACAGCTTCGACCGGGCGGAGACCCGGCCCCTGTTGCTCGGCCTCGACCTGGCCCGGGACGAGCTGACCGAGGGCCGCGGCGAACCCTTCCCCGGCTGCCTGGAGCCCTTGGCAGCGGATCAGGTGTTCCTGCTGCCGCCGAGCGCCGCTGCCCTCCATGAGGCTGCCCTCCATGAGGCCGTCCACCAACCCCGGGAGACGAGAGACGATCCCGTCGCGGCCCTCGACCTGACCCCATACCAGGGCATGGGGGCCGATGCCCTGCGCCTGTCCAAGGGCACCCAAGGCCAGCCGCCCTTGGCACGTCTGGCCCTGCTGAACGACTTGGCCGAGGGCGCCGCAAGCGCCTTGCTCACCCGGTTGCAACAGGCCCTGGAGGACTGGCGTCGGATCGCACCTGAGCAACGGACCCGCCAAATCGTGCTCATCGCCAATATTCAAGGTGGAGTCGGCGCCGGCTGGCTGACCGACTTGCTGATCCTGATGCGGCGGTTGGTCGCCACAGACGAGGCCGCGGGCACAGCGGTGGAGATCAATGTGCTGCTGCTTGGGGACGAACGACCCAAGCGCGGCGATCTGGTACCCATGGAGGCGCCGGTCCTGTTCGCCGAGCTGGACCGACTCGCCGCCGCCGGTAGCCGGCCCTTCCGTCATCGTCTAGCCAAACCGAAAGGCGGGGCCTCCGGGCGGGATGTGGACCCACTGGCCGCGATCCTGGACGGCCAGGTACCAAGACGCCCCCAGGATACCGTCTTCGTACTGCCGCGGCGGGATCCCCAGGCCGAGGACAGCTATCCCGCCGCCGCCGATGCCTTGATGCTCTTGATCGACCGGCGCCGGCGCATCGAGCTGACCCAGCGGTTGCAGGCGCTCCAGGGGACCGAATCCCAGCGACGTGCTGCCGAAGGTCGCGAACGCTATACCCAGATCGCCATTCACAATGCGGTCTTTCCACGCAGCTTCTTCCGCGAGTTGCTGCTCAACCGCTTGACCAACCTGATCGGCCATCATCAAGTGCTGTTCCCGGAATTGCGGACGGAGGGCGGAACGCCGGTGCTCGGCAAGCAGCCGGTCGACGCCAAGGGCCTATGCTCCAGCGACGTCAAGGCCGCTGGTCTCGGCGTCGCCGCAGCCCTGGGCAAAGCCGCCGGCGGCAACTGCGAGGCCCTACGGGCCTTGGCCCCCAACCAAGATGACCTGCGCGAAGCGGTCAATGCCGTGCGTCTGGCGTTGATCGCCAACGCCAATCGCGGTCTGCGCGACCGCGAGATCGGCCTGTTGGGCCTGGCCGACGCCGCGGGTACCCTGGCCAATCGGCTCACGGCCTGTGCCGGAACGCTCGGTGACAGCCCACTTGTGTCGGAGCTGGCCGCCGGCTGCACCGCCATACGCCGGCAGGCGCTAACCTGGATCGAGCACTTCTTCGGCAGCCAGGCCCTGGTGGAGCTCGGCCTGGACCCGGTCATCTCGGGGCAAACCGGACTGCTGGCGGAGTGCTCCGCCGCTTCAGAGCAAGTGGTCGATGCCCTGGTAGCCTGGGCTCGCGGCAGCTCACGCACCCTGGTTGGGTCGGTATCCGCCGCCGATCTGGCCGAACGTGACCAGTTGGACTCCAAGCTCGACCGGTTGCTCCAGACCTTCATTCAACGCTGGCTCGCCACCGACACCGACCCCACCGACACCAATCAGGTAGAGGCCCTCGCCGCACGTTGCGGTTGGGAGCTTACCGTCCCCGGCTCTAATGGTCAGCCCATGGGCATCGACCTGGTGCTGCGGGGTGCCCGGACCAGACGTTATGCCCCGAGCGCATCGGAGCTGCGGCGCTTCGAGGCCGACCTGCACGACGAGGCGACCCCGGTCATCGACCGCTCGCACGACTTCCATATCCTGTCCCTGCTGCGTGCCGCTACCCAAGAAGACCACGAGCGCGCCCTGGTCCCCTTCGTCGAGCGGCTCAAGGGCCCGTTGCGCGGCGAGCAAAGCGGCCTGTTGGCGACGGTGCCCGAGCTCCATGGCATCAATGATCCCGATCTGCACGGTTTCCGCACTCAGCTGACCAAGACCCTGACCGAGCTCACCGTCAATGCCGCCGAGCAGGTCCGCGTGATTTCGGTCCGGGACCGCAATCGCATCAGTGTGCTGCAAACCTTGCCCCTGCTCCGGTCCGACCAGCAGGGGCCACCGGGCCCCACCTTGCATCACCCCGAGCGTTACCTGCAGCACGCGGCCCGAAAGCTGGCCCAGGCCCTGGGCCGCACAACCATCGATCTACCCGCCGCGACCGGCATCGCCCTCGCAGACCCGGACCGACTGCGCGGGTTCGCCAAGCTCTATCGCAACGGCCAGGTCTTCCGCCACCCGATGGACGGGTTCTGGTATGTCCGCGACCCCGGACACCTGACGCAGCTGACCCGGATCGAGACCCAAACCCTGGCCGATGCGGCGACCTATTACGTCAGTCATGGTCTGGACATTCCGGTCGACCCGGCACGATCCACCGCGCCCGACCCCTACGATGGGCATGACGATTTCGCCGACTATCTGGCCTGGCTGGCGGAGCAATAGACCGGGATCCGCTACTCGGTGGTACTCAATAGAAAGTGATCGCGCGGTAGTGGTTAGGGTTTAAATGGAAACATCGCCACTAGCAAGTGTGTTGGGCACGCTACAAGCCGCACTCCCTCTCCCTCCGGGAGAGGGTTTGGGGAGAGGGGGAACAAGAGCGGATCCTCTTTGCGTTTATTTGCGTTCATTTGCGGATAAAACAGGAGTATCCCCACAAGTCTGAATCGCTTTATGTTTTGCACCGCCGTGTACTAGCCTTGGGGCATGAAGATGCTGTTGTTTATTCTGAGTTTGGTTTTCCTGTGGATCCTCATCGGGGTCGCACTTTACCTGCTGGTCGGGCCTAACCCGAAGCCGGACAAGCGACCGCTCACGCGCAGCATCGACCGCAGGCTGTGCCTGGTCGGCGATACCCTCGAGGTTACCCTGAGATGTTCGGCCACGGGGTTGCCGTGGCCCCAAATCGACGACAGCGCTCCCCCCTGGGACCTGGTGCTGATCATCGACCACTCTGCCAGCATGGGCTCGGGTATCGGCAGTGCCCTCCAGGAGGCCCACCAGGCCGCCATCAATCTGGTGCGCACCACGCCCGGCGGCTTCCGCTTTGCGGTCGTGGAGTTCGACCACGAGGCCCAAGAAGTCTGCCCGCTGACGGACCGCAAACCAGGCCTGATCCGCGCCGTCAAAGGTATCGGCCGCGGCGGCGCAACCGATATCGCCCGTGGCCTGGAGGTTGCGGGTAAATCCATGGAACGCGCCGCGGCCGGCGACCGCGGCCGGCGGCGCGCAGTTGTGCTGTTGAGCGACGGCGGCAGCGCGGCCGATCCGGCCATCGCCGCGGCCGACCAGCTCAAGCGCGATCCGGATCTGCGGCTCATCACGGTCGGCATCGGGGCCGCCGATATGCCCCTCCTGCGCCGCCTCGCCAGTACCCCGGACCACTGCTTCCATGCCGATCGAATCGACGAACTGGCCGCTCTCTACTCCGAGATCGGGCACATGATTACCGGCCGGGAGGCCACCGAGGTCAAGGTCTCCGAGCACTTCTCCGCCACCGGGCGTTTCGGGTTGCGCGGCTGGGGCGAGCTGCGGCCGGCGGCCTTCAGCCTGAAGGATGGTGAGTTCTCCTGGCTGCTCGCCACGCTCCAAGAGCACCCGGTAGCGCTGCAGTACAGCGTCGAGGCCCTGTGTCCGGGCTGGCAGCCCGTAGCCCCGCAACCGGCGCTATTGCACGCCAAGATCGCAACCGACGACCTGCGCAACACCCCATCGAATGCCGGGCCGCGGGTCCTGATCCTGCCGCGCGTCTCCGGCTGGCAGTTGCTGTGGCCGATCCTGAACCCCCTGTTCTTTTTGTTATTCGGCCGCCTATTCCGCTGTGAGCAGGGAGTGACCCTGCGTCCCGAGCCGGTGGCACCACGCCCCCAGGCGCTCGACCTGCCGCCCCTGCTGGAACCGACCCGGTCGCCGGAGCCAACCCTATCTGTCCGGCCTACCCTCATCATCGGCCTAGGCTATGCCGGCATCCAGACCTTGGTGCACAGCAAACGCCTGGCCTGGGAGCGCGGTGAGCGCCTCGACCTCGGCCGACTGCGCTTTCTGGCCCTGGATACCGCCGACGAGCTTTTCTTCCCCTCACCCCATGTGGGCCTAGTGAGGCTGGAGGCCGACGAGCGCATGACCCTGGATTGCCCGCTGGAGCCCATCATCTCCGCTGCGGCCGATGCCCCCGAGCCTGACTACCCCTGGCTCGAGGCCCCACGTCTGAGGGCCGGCGGGGCGCGACCCGATCTGCATCGCGGCACCGGACATGAGCGCAGTCTGGGTCGCTTGGCCTTGTTGGCAAACCGCACCGCCCTCGAGGCCCGTATCGGCCCCCTGCTCGACGCCCTGATTGCGTGCGCCGACGACCGGGGTATCGACATCCTGATCACCGCCGGCAGCGGCGGCGGCACCGGGAGCGGGGGCCTCCTGGATCTGTGCTGGCTGGTGCGCTATCTGCTGGACCAGCGTGGGTACGGCGACAGCTCCACGACCCTGTTCCTATCCGCCCCCCATGCCGAGCAGGCTATCGCTGCGCGTCCCGAAGAGCGTGCCATGCGTCAGGCCAACCACCTGGCCCTGCTCGGGGAGCTGGACCGTTTCTCCACCCTGCGCGGCGAGCCCCTGGCGCCGGCACCCGGACTGACACCCCTGCGGCGCTGGTTCGACCGCGTGTTCTGGATCGGCCCGGCGGACCTCGGTATCTGGCGGGCCGAGCAGGTGCTGTACCCCAAGACCGCCGAGGCCGTCTTCGCCTGGCTGGCCGACGGCGAGCAGCAGGGTCTACGGGCCCACTTCGTTGCTCAGGACGCCATCAACAATGACTACACCCGCCGTCTCGGCCGCTGCCTGGTCCATCGCATCGAGCCGGGCTCGCACTATCTCTATCCCCTCAGTCTGCATACCTATCTGGTCGTCGATACCCTGCGCCGCACCCTGGCCGATCGGCTGTGGGGCCTGGGTGGGCAGGGTGGAGGGGGACCTTTGGAGTACAGCGCCGATGCCCACACACCCAAGGGCGTCTCGGCCCTAGTGCAGGCCTGGCTTGAGGCACGCCCCCAGGACGCCGATTATCCCTGGGTCTTCAACGCCCTGAATACCCTGGAAGACCCGACTCGCCTGCAACAGAGCCTCAATCACGGTGCCGGTCCCGAGATCAGCGGCGGTATCTCGCCTCTGGCCCGCAACGAGCTCCTCGATGAACAACGCCGCTTGGTACGCGCCGCCCTCGACAGCTGGCTGGTGGATACCCTCAATCAGGGTGCGGAGGGCATCTGCAGGCCCCATGCGCTGGCCCTCTGTATCCATGCCCTGCGCGAGCTGCGTCGGCGTCTGCACGCGGGAAGCGCGATCGCTACCCAGCTGATGGCCTCCTCGCCGGCCCCGGTGGTGCGACGGGAGGTCGAAACCGTCGTCGAGCTCGCTACCCAGGCCCTTACCGAGACCGAGACCATGGTCCGCCGCCTTACCGATTGGGACCACCGCCTGGGTGAAGGTAGAGAAGGCAGCGAAGGCAGCGGAGTGATGCGACTGCTGGACGAGCGCCACGGTTTGTTGCACCGCGAGATCGAGGCCCTGCGCGACGCCGGCTGCGGCTCCGCCACCCCCCGCTCCCCGCGCCTCCCGCTGAGCTGGGAGCAGATCGCTGCCCTGCCAGAACGCCTCCTGCCCGACCTGAGCGAGCGGCTCTCGGAACGCATCGGCTGGAGCATCGAGCGGGCCGGTACCCAAATGCATCTATATCTGCACTTACAGGGCGCCGCGGCACGCCGCTGGTCCCCGGAAGACCTGGACCCTGGTGGCGTAGCCATCAGTGAGCTCGCCGACGTGTTGCTCCGGATCGGCGCCGACCTCAGCCCGGCCTTCGCTACCTGGGGGCTCGCGGACCATGACCCCGCGACCCTCCCCGAGCTGCGCGTCGGACGCCCCCGCTCCGATCAGCTGAACCCCGGCGCCCGTGGCCGCTATCTGATCCAGGGCGAGGGCGCCTTCCAGGCCGCCGCCCATGTGGAACAGATAAAGCTCACGCCCTGCGACCGCCGCGAGGCCCGCATCGTCGCCTGTGAGGAGCACCTGGCCGGCGATCACCTGTGGCCCAGACCTGAAACCCCGACCGTACCGCCCTTCGTCTTTACCGAGGAGCATCATGCCTACCGTGGCTATGATGCCTATTGCCGGACCGAGAACCACGAGCCGGCCCCACTCGCCCCAACCCTGATCGGCCTGTGCCGAGACCCGGAGGCCCTGCTCGGCTTCGCCCTGGAAGGGCTCGCCGGGGGCCGGATCCGGGCCCGGGACGTTGGCCTGCGCCACATCTGGTGCGTGCAGGGCATCGACGGCTTGGATCAGCGGGACCTCGCCCAGGACGCCGCCGACCCCTTGGTCCGCTTCCAACGGGTCGTCAATGGCTGGATCGGCGCGGACGAACCGGCACTGCGCCGCTTCCCGCCACTCACCGAGTCTGCTCCCGCCACTTTGGCCCCCACCGCCCTGGCGGACCGGATCGCCGGCCACGAGCTGGCCCGTGCCATCAGCGACGACCCCTGGTACGAACAGCTCATCGCCGTGCTCTGGGGGTGGCTACGCTGGCAGTGAGTCGGGACCGCCCGATCTATCCGGTAGGCGCGGGCTTGCCCGCGCTTTACAACCCCCTCGGTTATAATCCGGACCTGGTGCCCACGAGCCGGCACCGGCAGGGGAAACTGGAGGTTGAGCAAAGCCCGTAAGATAGACGTAGGATGCGGTGAGCGTGGGAGATCTCTCAGGATGACACTGCCGGGTGGCGCGAACCGCATCGATGGACACCTGGCCGGCGGCGAACCGCATCAGGTGTGGTAAGCGCCTGCCTACCGCCCCAGGAGGGTGTCGCAAAAGGCACTGATCTTCGCCCTTTGACCCTGAGGTATCCCCACATTATTGCAATCTAAAACAACGAGTTATGGAGCGAATGAGCGGCCACGATGCCCTCATGGCTCGTTTCCAGGCTCCAGCGTGGGAATGCCGTTGTGGCCGCTCCAGCGGCCAAGGTTTCATGACTCTGGAGCGTCTGGATTTGCTCCCACGCTGGAGCGTGGGAGCCAGAGGCTGATTTGTGGGGATACTTCAGCCTTTGACCCCCTTTCCCTGACCCCCTCCTGCCGGAGGGTGTCGTAAAAGGTGACGCCCGACGCGGTCATTCTCGTTCCCACGCGCTGAGACTGTGAAAGAATTCGTTTTCCCCGGAAGTGGTGGGATGAAGCCACCATATTTCATACTAAATTCTGTCTCATATAGGATTTAAGAGAAGTATTTTCGGCCTAAAGTAGGATAATTATGTTGTGCTGTCCCTATGGCTCCGAAAATCCAGTAATACTTTCACAGTCTCGCTGCGTGGGAAGGTGGCAGCTCCGCGCCGCGGAGAGCATCAGGCCGGTGTCCAGCATTCGGATACCCGTCGCGCGTGAATATTTCGGTAAGCGAGGTGTGCCGATCGTGCCCGAGCGCAAGGCACGGCGAGGAGGAATAGCCAGGCCCTATTGCGACGAGTCGCAACGTGGCTAGCGGATGCGAGTGGCGTGCATCGCGGCGAAATATTCACGGGTGACGGGTATAGACACGGGAGCCAAACCTGCCGGCTGTCCGGCGTTATCCGGTGTGGCCCGGAAGGCGTCTGCTCTGACCGTTGCCGCCAGCTGGTGATGGGGTCCGTAAGCCGTCTGAAAGACGGCGGTCCCAGCCGGCCCGGGACCGCCGACATCCTGTCGGCCCCTGGGACCACCGACATCTTGTTGGCCCCTGGGATCGCCGACATGTTGTCGGCTCCCGGGACTACCGATATTTCGTTGGCCCTTCCGGCTATCGGGTAAAACCTGAATGCCCAGTTGCCGGTCCAACTGGTCATCAGTCAGGCTGAGTGTTCTCGTTCCCAGGCGCTGCGTGGGAACCAGAGACCGGGAGCGGGGCTTTTGCGACACCCTCCCCAAGGATGGGACAGGCAACGAACCGCATCTTTGGGATGGCGGGCGTGTCAATCACCGGCAGTGAAGGGTAGGCTGTACCCACCAACAATGTACCCGGCTTCAAAAGCCGCGTTTTCCTATAGGAAAACCACCACCCGTTCCCATGCTCCAGGTTGTAATAGATATGACGAAGTAGGATTACAATAGAGTTGTTCCCGATGTGAGTCTTTAAAAATCAATCGGTTATATTGGAACATGAGGCCGATACGGTGGTCGTTGACCAGAAAACAAAGGGTTAGACGCCAAATGGTCCTCGTAACATACTGATTTTAAAGAATGTTACAAAGGGAACAACTCTAATGAGAGAAGATACGAGCAAAGATCCTCGGAACGCAACCGCGCGGACCCGAGGCACCCTGGTCCGCTGGCTGGGGCCTTTGCTGATCACGGCAGTAGCGGTGGTGGTGCCGCCCGCTTTCGCGGTCAATCACTACATCCTGCTGTTCGACGGCAGCGGGTCGGTCAAAAAGCAGCACGCGGGTCGCGACAACCTGTGGCAGGGCAAAACCGGCAACAACCGAGTCATGGCGCGTATCGTCCGGAAATTCGTCGACAAGGCCATCAAGGAGATGCCGATCGCTGAGATGGGACCAGGGGTCCGCCGCTTCGATCCGGATGCCGGCGATATCCTCTCCTTCCTGATCTTCCATACTGATCTGTATAACCCCTCCTATCGGCCGGAGCGGTTGTTCCTGACCAACGAATCATTGTTGCAAGTGCCGAGCCTGCCGAGGCAATCGTCCTATCTCAGCTTCGACGCGTCGGCCCGCACCGGTGTCGCCGGCGACACAATCGAGCTGAAGGAAGTCTTTCGCGGCCATTCCCCACTGATCGCCGCTACCGGGGCCAGTCTGCCGTTCCTCGCCGATGCCTTCCGCCGCGCGGGCAGGCCCTACGGCGCCGCTACCGAGCCGGTGGACAACACCTACATCATCAGGATTACCGACGGCGACTACAACACCGAGGCCAGCGGCGCAGACGAGCACAATGTGATCGCAAATACAGCCGCCAGATTTCGTAAAAAGCAGGGTCTTGCCGCATCCGGCACCGATGATGGCTTCGCCGCCCACCGTAAATTGAACAAACGAATCAATAGCGTCTTCGATATCGGCGCAACCAGTGTCGATTGTGCCTTCCCGACCCATAACCAACCCAATCGGTTCGATCGCCCCTTCGACTGCACCGACGGGGCCTATGATAAAGTCAAAGGTTGGGGCAAGGGTTTCCTCATCTCCTATCTCTCCGTCGTACCCAAGGCCCCGGCCCTGGCTGGCCTGGCCCGCACCGAGAAGACCAGGGTCGCGCTCGATACTATCTATAAGCTGGACGCTGCCGCCGTTCGCCTACGGGGCACCAACCTGATCCATGCCAACGGCGTCGAGGACCCGGCGGGTCTTTATAAACTGATCCCGGAGGCCATGGAGTGGCGGAGCGACCACAACGACTGGTCGGCCTGCACCCAGCCGGAGCCGGACACTTCGGAGGGTTGGGACTGCAACGGCGGTGGTCCGAAGCTGGATTTCGGCCGGGATGCGATCCCCAAGACCCTGAGCTATCGCGCCCGTTACCTGATGGACTTCACCGAGCGGCCAGACCAGGCACCGCTCTACCCTTATGCGCGACGCCTGCCTTGGGTGGATCTCCCAGCCGTCACCCTGAAGGTCGCACCCATTGAGGAGACCCTCTACGAGCTCCCCCGGGATCCCGAGTCCATGACCCTGTCTTGGCTCAACCCCAAGCACCTGCTCCCGACCGGCATGCAAGAATTCCCGGAGCACAAAATCGACGCCGAGATCCTCAAACGACAGGCACCGACCTGGACCGAGGAACTCACAACCCTCGCCGCAGACTGGCAGACCGAACCGGGGGTGGTGACACCCAGGATGCTGGCTCGGATTTCCCGCGCCAAGAAGGACCGAATCGAAGAACAGGAATCCAGTCTCAATTCCGCCTCCCGACTCTTCTATTTCCTGCTCTTGGCCGTTCCGGCAGGGCTCTGGTTCGCCTGGCCCCGTCGCAAGCTGGAGGCATCGGTCAGGCAGCTCGTCCAAGATGAGCTGGTACTGGATTTCAACGACCGCACCCACGAGCGCACGGTCCTGGTCGCCATGGTTCAGCTCCGGAATCTGCGCCGCAACCCCACCTATACCGCGGGCTTCAAGCGCATCGCCGCAGGCTTGCGTGCGCTGCCCCCGAGCCCGGTTGCCAATGCCGATACCAAGGCGCTCATGCTCGCGGAGTCCGCACGCGAGGCCGCCCCGTTCGGGCTCGGTGGACCGCACCAGTACCGCCATGAGGAGCGGCGCCCAGCCTCGGGTCGAGAGCTGCCTGTCTTCTTCGATCCTACTGAGATCCGAGATCTCGACCAGATCGCCGGGGCCGCGGATGCGGTCTTCGCGCTCCCGGCCGAGATCGACCTGGATGCCCACCGCGCGGGCAAGGAGACCCTGTCCCTCGATTGTCGAGTCAAGATCCTGCCCGAGACCGGTCGCCTGGAAGAGACATGCGATGGTATCGAGCTCGACGCGGACGGACACCGGCGGTGCCGGATCGAGTACAAGGCGGGACAACACCAAGAGCCGCTCTGCACCTACAGACTGGAAAGCTCGGCCAAGCACCGCTACAGCCGACCCGTCAAGGGCGAGCTCAAGGTCCTGGTCCATGACCTGAGTAGCCGGCCGCTCGCCGCTGCCGTGCGATTGATCGCCGACGACCAACCGCTGGATCGGGTGGATTTCTATCTCCGTTACCAAGACCCCCAGGAGATCCGGGTCCTCGTGGACTTCACCCGGCTCGCGAACCCCATCGATCAGGATACCTACCGGGTCAGCATCCTGAAGCGCAAGGTCAACGACAGCGCGAGGCCTGACGGTGAGAACCAGGACCAAGGGGCTACGGACGACCAGGCGCCGGGACCCTGGGAGACCCTCGACGAGTGGAACCTGATCGTGGAGCGTTCGACCCAGCGCACCGAGGTCTCGATGCTGATACTGGAGAACGAGCGGCACCATTCCGTCAGACTCAATGCCGCCAGAAGCCGGCTCGATACGCCCTTCCCGATCGGCACCGAGAGCCACCCCAGGCCGATCATGCCCCAGGCCCAGACCACCCTCAACCAGGCCAGGCTGTTCACCATCCGGCTCGCCAATGCCTGTCGCAACGGTCACGGCCATGCCGATTGGCAGGCACGCCTCCAGGTCGAGATCCGTCGTGGCCTACAGTTCCCCACGGAGGCCCTGCGGCTGGTGGATCGCCGTAGCCAACCCACCGACAGTGGCACCCTTCGTGACAGCCCAGACAGCGCGGCGCGCGAGATCAACCTGGGCGTGGAGCTGGATCTGGGCCAGGCGGATTTCACCCAACGCGACGCCGTGCTGGAGATCGGGGTGACAGTGATCTGGACCCTGTACAAGAAGGAACTCGGGCACCCGAACGCATCGGAGCGGATCGAGAACAGCGCCCGGGTCATCTGCTATCTCCGTCACCAGCCCCCCAGGGACGTCCTGGCCATCGACTTCGGTACCTCGGCGTTGGCCATCGCCCATGCCGCTGGCCCCAGCGGCATCGAGCTGCTACCCCTGCCCCGGCGCCTGACCGAGATCGAGGCCGAGACCAAGTTCCGTCGTCGGGACGATCTGTCTGGGCGTGATTCCCACTTCCTGGCCTCCGAGCTCAATGTCTGTATTGACCCCGAGCAGCTCGCCCGCACCCGACCAGACGCCCCGGACTTCCTAGATCTGCCGCTGCTGGAACCCGCTGTCTACGAATACCCGGACAAGTGTTTTTCGTCGTTGAAGGCCCTGATCTCGGCCGGATTTACTGAGCTACCGCTGGATGCGCGACAATACCCCTATCTCAACCAAGAAGGAAAATTAGAGCACCGTAATTCCCCACCCTTGGACCAGGTCATCGCCGGTGCCTATCGGGGATTGGTCCGCGATTTCATCGAGCCGATCCTGGACCAATCCAACCAGGGTTATTCCCACGTCTATGTGACCCACCCCAACAGCTACACCCAGAACCACGTCCGGCGGTTGCAGAATCTGGTGGAGCAGGTCTTCAGCGGCATCGCGCGGGACGAGAATCTGGTCTACCCGGACAATATCCACTTCGTCAGCGAGTCCGATGCCGTGGCCTACTATTATCTGATCCACGCCCACAGGCTGCGGGCCCCCGGAACGGTCGTGCCGGACCGCGAACGCATCCTGGTCTACGACATCGGCGCCGGTACCCTCGACCTCACCTATCTGGAAGTGGATTGGCAGACGACGAACGCAGGCGACTACACCCCGAAGCAGATCCGAGTGCGCCGCCGTGGCGGTGTCACCAAGGCCGGCGATCTGCTCGACGAGTGCATCGCCCGCGATCTGCACACCTACCTCACAGCCGAGCTCGACAGGGAGCGCTATCTCATGCCGATTGTCGTTACGACCGAAGGCAAATCGATGGACGAGGCCGAAATGCGGCGCATGGGCGAACTGCGCCGGTAGATCCATCGGCTCAAGATCCAGCTCAGCCAGGGCGAGGCCAATCCCAGCCTGGAGCTCTCGACGACCGAGCAAGCCGCCGCCAGGCTGGTGGCAACCCAGGGAGAGGACACGCCCGGCCTCTATAAGGGCTGCTCGGAGCTGCGGGCCACCCAGACCGGCCAGGTCTTCTGGGAGCCCGGACGGGAGCGTATTCTGGACGGCGATTGCGTGCGCACCTTCATCGATCGGGGCACCCGGATCGAGGTGGAACGCTTCTTCGGCGGCCGAATACCCGGCCTGGATACCCTGATCCTCTCCGGATGTACCTCACTCTGGCCGGGCTTTGGGGAGCGGCTGCGCACGACCCTGGGGACCATCGCCAACTGGGTGGATTTCGGTAGCGATGCCAATCAGTTGAAGCAGGCCGTCGTCCTAGGTGTCATCGAGCGCGAGTTCAGATGGCGCCACATCGGGATCGAGACCCCGCAGACGATCGGCGATTTCGGCGTCCGCTATGAGCCCCGTGCCGGCGACTGGAAATTCGCCCCCTACGCCCGATCCGGCGAGCGCAAATCCTTCGACCTGCAGAACGCCGGCGAGGTCCAGATCGGGCTTCGAACCAACAATGGCTTTCACCTCTGTTATTCCCTGCTGCCGGATCTCTATTATGCGGAGGACACGAAACTGACCATCCAGCTCGACTATGACGAGACCGGTTATCTGGAGGCGGAGGTAACCAATAGTGACGGCAACAGCACCCGCATCAATCAACTCACCAACATCCCGACCCTGGCCTACGAACGCCGGCCCTGGCCGCTCGGTACGGCCAGGCTCCATGAAATGACGCCGGAGGAGCTCATGGGAGATGAAGGAGAAACCGCCTGATGATCGGTCATATCGCACTCGTTCTGGCACTGGTGATCTGGCCCCTGATCGGCCTCAGCGCAAACGCGGCGGATATTCGCTATATGAAACAGCGGAATGTCAAGGTCACTGAACAACTGCATACAGTCCATGTGTATCAAATAGATAAGCAGGCGATTGCAGCAAACAAAAAGGCGTCGTCGGAGGTTAAGAAAGAGGCTGCAAGATTTCCGGACGGCCTGGTCTTCGCGAAAGGGAAGGGTTGGTGGATGGCCGTTTACGCCAACCTCGGAGGGCAGCAAATATGCTCGATCTACCCGAAAACCGGTACTAAAGGGTACGGCAACCTCATTAAAGAGAGCGGTATTAAGAAGGATTATCCATTGCCCGGTATCGACAAGTGGGGAGGCCACCCCAAGGACACAGAGAAAGCTATCAAAGATCAGGGATTAACCTATGTATCAGTGAAATGGGACGATAAGCAGGGAACCACTTTCAAGAAAAAGGACGATTTGGTGAAGATGTTGTTTGGAGATTGTGAGCTTCGTGACTGGGAAGGGTTCCTGGAAGTGATCAACAACCCACAGGAGCAACCGACGGATACCACCCATGCCGGAAAAGAAGAGGGCCATTCAGGTTCGTTTAACGCCCTCCGTGACCTTTATATCGAGGTGATGAAAGGGCAGAGACAGTTAGAAACCAAGATTCACGAGCTAACCGAAGAGCAGAAGCAAACAAGGCAGCAAAACACGGAGCTTCAGCCTCTACTGGACAAGAAATTGTCGCTCCTCTACTGGTTGACGGGACTCCTGATCGCACTCGCACTTATTATCATTGCATTCTATCCCTTTCAGTATTGGCTTGCTAACCGTCAGAATGAGAAGGTCCGGAACAGATTGGACAATATGGAACACCGGGTCCGCGGTGTGAGAGGAGAGATTGCACGTGCGAAACAGGTCCAGGTGCGTGAAGCTGCGCTGCAGCCGACCCTGAAGGCGCCGGCACCACTCAATGGACTGCTCCGGCAATCCAAAGATATTGTTCGCGACTTGACAAACAACGAATCCAGATTCCAACAAATCTTCCATCGCATTGAAGCAATCGGCGGTAAGAGGGCAATGGGTGTGGTCTCGCATCGGGGCCACACGGATGGCAGGCTAGTTCCCACAAAGAGAGACACCTTCAGAGAGCTGCTTGGAAACCTGTCCAAGCAATACCACCCCCAGACCGATGCCTTGGATCCTGATCAAGCCTACTTACAGGCATTGGAAATACAGGTCGCAAAGATCGATGCAGGTGTTCGGGCAATTCCCGTATTGTCCGATTGGGTGCTCGAATTGGGGGATTTGATCGATGAAGTGGATCGCAATGCCGCTAATCGTGAAGAAGAGCATCGGAGAGCCATCGATCAGACACGCGACGAAATGCGCCGCGCCGCCGATCGTGAAGAAAAATATCGGAGAACCATCGATCAGATACGCGATGAAATGCGCTGCGCCGCTGATCGCGAAAAAGAACATCGGAGAACCATCGATCAGGTACACAAGGAGTTAGGTGAGATCAAGGACGAGCTGAATAGGACCCGGGACAACGAGAAAGCGCTAACCCAGCTCAAAGCGGAGTATGAAACCTATTTGAGTAGGGATCTGGTTGCGGCAGGGTATCTCGATACAGGCACCGATCTGAAGGACCCCCAGCTCTCCGAGCACCTCCCGGACGCCATCAAGGTTGCCTCCCAGGATACCGGGCATCGCTCGGAGTTGATGGGCTACGTCCGTAGCCTAACCGCCCTCCGTGATTATTTGGAAACCTCTCGGATACAGGGATTGCCCTATTTCAGGCCGGCAGGGCTGACGAAGCTACTGAACAAACTTCGAGAGAAGAAGAATTTCAAGACCCTCTACACCAGCGAGACGCCCAAGGAGGCCCTGCAGGGACAATGGCATGAAACACTGCAACTCCTGTATCGGGCGCTCCTGTTGATCAAGACCTACTGGCCCGAGGGAGCCGACAAGGAACTGATGCTCCGGCTACGACAGGCCCAGGCCACGGCAACAATACTGTTGGAGAGGTACGGCATCGCACCCCACGTACTCCGGCTCCCCGTCGACTGGCAATGGATCGAAGAACGCAGGGACTGGGTAGAAGAGACCAGGGGCTCGACTATCGACCAGGCACTAGAGTTGGATCAGGCATTCCGCGACCAAATCCGGCCCTCGTCCTCGAAGGAAGCGACCTTCTGCGATATAGCGACCTGGGGCTATGACCTGATCGAATCCCCCGGCACCGGACAGAAGCCCGTCGTGGGGACCAAGAGCCAACTGCTGGTAAAGGAGCCGGGCAGCAGGTGGAGCTCAGCCGATGCCGACACTATCGACAATCCCGAACAGCTTTCCTCCAAATCCTGACCTCATAAACAAGAATCGACGGATTTGTGGTTGCTTTGAGTACAAATCCCGATCGTTCCAACAAGGAGAAATCCAATGCCACGCACGGGTCGAAAACTAAGAGATCGCCTGAATACCACCCTTATCTTGACCACCGTACTAACGACCAGCTTGGCTTTATTCTTGATTCCATATGAGGATTTTGTAACCGATCCCCTAGATATTTTCACCCTCCCATATCAACGCTCGTCTATTGATCTGAATCCTGATATACCGCTCAGCAGGCAACTGGAGGGTACCCGCCCACTCGGTCAGTGCCGGGAGGATATGCCGGAGAATCCGAGAATAGCGAAGGCCACCCCAACGACCGAAAATGACGGTGCAACCGAAACATTGTATCTCTTCTTATTGGATGTCAGTGGATCGACCCAAAGCCAAGGGAAGATACTGGCCCCGCGCTGGTTACCGCATGCAATCGAACGTGTCAACAAGTATGCGGATCGGGAGGTATTCGACGTCAAAAAGGAGGTGGCAGTCTTTGAGCTGGCGAAGATACGGCTGGCCGATCTGCTAGCCGGTATCGGTCCAGAGGATACCAAGCCTCAGCCGCTTGGAGAGACATTTGCCTTATGGACCATGGGCACCAATCCGGACCCACTGTTCCCAGCACACGGTAGCAGGGAGAAAGAGGTATCTATTACATGGGACAATATCAAGGATTCGCTGGGTGTACTGGAAGGGTCTACCAATAATGAGCGCAACACGGATTTTGTCGCCGCCATCCGAGCATTTGAGCGCAATTACCCTGACTATTTCTCCAAGAAACCGGATTTGGCCAAAGATCGTGTGGTCGTGATCACAATCCTCAGCGATTTTATCCACGACGTAGATAACAAGTTGACCTATCGCGACCAAATCGAAAGGATCAATAAGATCAATGAGGAATGGTTGGCGCTTGAAGAGGAGATACGACATCACTCCCATGGGAATGTAGTCGCAAACCTCATTGCCTTGACCAGGAATAACCGTGTGGAGGGCCTTATGGATCAACCACGCCCACCGACACACAAGCAGATTATGGGACCCTACAAGAAGCATTTCTCACCGACTAAATTCTCGATCAATGCCATTGCCGAGGATGTGCAGAACCATCTACTCTATCCCCCGATGTGTTGTCCAGAGCCCATCGACTTCTACTATGAAGGGCAACGCTTCATCAGTGACCTCACCTTAAGCATCGATGTACAGGACGAGCGTAAGGAAAACTATCGATCCGGTTTGACCATTGCAATCCCGAAAACAGTCGATAACCGCGACCAACCACCCGTGAATCTACACTGGAGCTTGCTGGCCGAAGTGGACTCTAAGACAGGCAAGCGCCCTATTGAGGAAGTTGGCTGGATTAATACGAATGGGGAGATGTTCTCGAAGGACGAGCTAAAATCCAATGAAAGAGTTCGTCTGATAGTGTTAGACGATCCCTCTGTATTTGGATAGACCAAAAACCGTGTCGGCGCAGTTTATCAGCACCGCACATAGACGTGTCTATCACATGGAGATTCGGTTCATCGAATTGATGCCTACATGGTATGCGTGGATAATTATCATTTTTCAATTCTTGCTCGTATTAGCTCTAGGCTTTCTCTTGCTAAGTTTTGCAGAATGGATACGAGACAAATTCCGGTCGAAGAAAACAGCGGCGGGCACGAATGGGAACGGACTGTCCAACACGCCACCGATCTCCGAACCGCCTGACAAGATCGAGATCAAGGATCTAGAGGGTGCCTGGGAATCGACCGCAGATTCGTTGCATTTCAGAACCGGAAAACGCTATTCGCGCAGTCCGTTTGATCACGGCACGCCAGTGGAACGCGGCAGCTATCAGATCGTGCACCAAGAAGACAAGACTCTCCTCAGACTCTTTGGATCCATGCAGGGAGAGGTGCACAATCGAGCTGTCCCTGCAGATTGGGAAATCATCCATTGGGACAAACGAGCGCTGGACCTTGCGCAATCCGGTCGGGTAATCCACTACAAGCGGCACAAGGGGCCAGACGAAGAGAGCCCGTAGGGCGGGTCAGGCGCGTGCGCCAAGCGCCGCGCTTGCCGCGGCGGTGGGCGCGCCGTCACCCGCCAGATGGTGGCCTGTAGGTCGGGTCAGACCACGGATGGCCGCACCCGACAGATGGGGCTGGCATACGGCGGATGGCGCAAGCTTATCCGCCCTACGCGGGCTTCGATCACCCTCTCCCCAACCCCTCTCCCTCAAGGGAGAGGGGCTTTTGCGACACCCTCCCGCGGAGAGAGGGGCTTTGAGGCTTAACTTAATGGCATTGCGCTGGAGCGTGGGAACGAGCAAGATTCATACGCATTTGCCCTGTAACGACCACAGCTCGTAGGTTGGGCAAAGCCGGTAGGATGTGGTGAGCCGCCGGGCGCGTCCCGCGCCCGGCGGCGAACCGCATCTTTGGACGGCGGCGTGCCCAACAAATCATTTAAATATTAACCACCACCTGTGTTTGTAATCTAACCCGGCACCCACGTCCCTGATGCAGAAGCAGCGGTGGGCACAGCCCACCCTACCGTGTTTTCGGGAAGATTTATACGTGCTCGCCCTGCAACGCCTACCAGCGTCTCCAACGTTACACCAGGCTTAACCTTGACTGATAATCGAACGACATCTTCCCAACCGCAGATTAGGCAGATTGTCGCAGCTTCCCTGTGGTTTTGATCAGGCAGTGGGCGCAGCCCACCCTGTTCTGGGGCAATCTTGCGGCTCAAAAGCGAATGCGACCGAGGTTCCTCTTGATGAAGCAGCGGTGGGCGTATTGCGCCCACCCTACCGTGTTTTCGGAAGATTTATACGTGCTCGCCCTGCAACGACCACAGCGGGATAAGCAACAGCCAAGCGTCTTGGGTTACACTTCCACGATGGCAAAGACCAAACAACCCAAGCACGGCGGCGCTACCATCGCGCTCAACAAGAAGGCGGGCCACGACTATCATATCGAGCAACGCTATGAGACCGGTCCTTCTTCCCCAGTTACGCAGCCTGCGCGCCGGTCGCGTCCAGCTCAAAGAAGGCTATGTCAAGCTCCTGCACGGTGAGGCATTCCTGATCGGTGCCCACGTCTCGCCGTTGCCCGCGGCCTCGACCCACGTCACGCCCGATCCCACGCGCACCCGCAAGCTGCTGCTCAAACGCGCCGAGCTCAATCGCTTGATCGGGCTGACCGAGCGCGCCGGTTACACCCTGGTCCCCACCGCCATGTATTGGAAACGCGGCCGAGCCAAGTTGGAAATCGGGCTGGCCAAGGGTAAGAAGCTCCATGACAAGCGGGCGACGGAAAAAGACCGGGATTGGCAGCGGGAAAAGGAACGCCTGTTCAAGCACCACTAAGCTACCAAGGTGAGGGCGTATAACTTTCCGATCCGGATCCATCAAGGTCAGGCCAAGCGCGGCATAATTAAGAAGTTGTCTGGTTAAAAGCAATCCTGAATGATTCGGTGCGATTTGGGGGAAAAGATCCCTCCTGCGTCGGGACAAGAAAGATCCCTCCTGCGTCGGGACAAGGTTTGACGGGTTGCGTTGCGACGCACCAAGGCTCGCTGATCGTCTGCCAAGTCAGTGCCGGCGTCTTAACGCAACCTACACCCACATGACCCCCCGCGCAGCCTGCACGCGCGGACCTCGCTTTGGGTGTAGGTTGGGTTAGGCGCGCTGTTCGATCCCGAAGCCCAGTGACAAGGCTGAACGCGCCGTAACCCAACACGCCGGACTTGTCCCGACGCAGGAGGGATCTTTTCCCACAAGCAACGCCAAATAACCCCGGACCGCGCCCGGACCGGCACGGCGCCGAACGCGGCGTAACGCAACCCGACGCTCGGATCCATTTTAACCAAACAGCTTCCCACACCGGGAGCCCACAGTCGGGAGTCAGCGTAGATGTTCGGGTTCGGCAAGAAAAAGCAGGAACGCGCTTCCCAGGGCGAAGAGCAGCCCAAGGAACGCCACCAGCGCCTTATAGCGCGTCTGAAGGACGGCCTGGCGACGACGCGGGCGGTGCTCAACACGAATATCGGCGACCTGATCCGCGGCCGTAAGCGCATCGATGAGGATCTGCTCGAGGAATTGGAGGTCCAGCTCCTGACCGCGGACGTGGGGGTCGATACGACCAGCCGCATCATCGGCCATATTACGGAGCGGGTGAAACGGCGCGAGCTGGCGGACCCGGCGGTTTTGATCGATGCCCTGCGGAGCGAGCTCGAGATCATCCTGCGCCGCTGCGATGCCCCGGTGCGTCAATCCTCCGCCGGCCGGCCCCAGGTCATACTGGTGGTGGGGGTGAACGGGGTTGGCAAGACCACGACCATCGGCAAGCTGACCAAGCGGCTCCAAGCGGAAGGCAACGACGTCATGCTGGCGGCCGGTGATACCTTCCGGGCCGCCGCCGTGGAGCAGCTCCAAGCCTGGGGGGAACGCAATGGGGTACCGGTTACCGCCCAGCACCAGGGAGCGGACTCGGCCTCGGTGATCTATGACGCCCTGCAGGCGGCCACTGCTCGCCGGATGGACGTGCTCATTGTGGACACGGCGGGCAGACTGCACACCAAGCACAACCTCATGGACGAGTTGGCGAAGATCGCCCGCGTGATGAAAAAGATCGACCCGGAGGCCCCCCATGAGGTGATGTTGGTGGTGGACGCGACTACGGGTCAGAATGCCCTCAACCAGGCGATTCAATTCGACCAGGCCGTAGGGCTAACGGGTATCACCCTCACCAAGCTCGATGGTACGGCCAAGGGTGGTATCCTGTTTGCGGTCGCCGACCGACTGCGGGTACCCATTCGGTTCATCGGTGTCGGCGAGAAGATCGAGGATCTGCGTCACTTCGACGCCGCGGAGTTCCTCGACGCCCTGTTTGCAGGATAAACCGGAAGATCCAAGGGATTCCTCTTTATCAGGCCCCGGTCTCCGACCATTCCAGCATTGGCCCGAGGATGCACAGGGCCGTTTGCTCGAATTCCTCACCGATGGGCTCGCAGCCACGGAAGGCGATGCGCACCGCAGCCTGGTCTCGCTCCGGCGCGGGGTTGTAGCGCCCGCGCCAGGCGTGGTCGAAGCCGCTGCCGTATCCATGTTCCAGCCAGGCCAAGCCGCTTTCGGGGAAGAAGGGGAGGGGCCTGGTGAGCCCTTGCCGACGTAGCTCGAGCAGATCCGCGAGCAAAGCCCCTGCGTCGGCGACCGGCGTCAGGCGCAAGATCCGGTCCTTGGCGACGAAGGTACTCATCGGCTCGATCCCCTGTGGGGCCAGCAGATTCAGCACCAAATGGCGCACCCAGGCCCGCAATCGGTCCTTGGCGCTGAGTTTGCCGAAGCGATAGTCGACGAGTCCCGCGGCATGCAGATTCCCCAGCTGTCCCTGGAGGCGAAAGCCCGCCAGGGATAGGTCCACCTCGATAGGCTCCGCCGCTGCCGCCAGACAGCCCTGTAGCCGTTGGATGAAGGGCCCTGCCGCATCCGACAGCTCGTCGAAGAGCAGCTCGCCAGGCGCGCCGTGGGGCAGGATGCCCGCACCCCGTAGGCGGGCCAGGATCGAAGATGGCTCCCGCCCTTCCAAGAGGCCGTGCAGCAGCGCCTGGTCGAGTCGATAGCGTTCCAGCCCTGCCGCGTCGAAGGGTTCGGTATCCGGTAGGGCCTCGGCCTCCTCGGGTAGGCTCAGCCCGAGGCGTTCGGTGAGGAAGTACCGGGCCGGATTGCGCAGAAAGCGGATCAGGTCCTCGAGCTCGAGGGTCCTGAACGCCTCCCCCGGCTCTGGGAGCTCGGCGTCGCAGAAGGCTGGGATCTCCCCTTCGACCTGGGTCCGGGCCGCCTCCAGCCAGGTCTGTGCATAGCTGAACAGGCGTTCGTCGCCCGGGTTGAAATAGCGGCGGCTGAAGGGCTGCAAGGGATGGCGCATGACCAACTGCTCGACCAGGTCCGCGCCGTCGGGGAGCCGATAGCCCCGGCGCAGATAATCGAGCAGCTCGTCGATCACCACGGAGGGTACCTTGAGGCTGTTGTCGCGCTCGTCGTTTCCGACCCAGCTCAGATAGAAGACGTCTCGGGCCGAGAGCAGAGCCTCGAGGAACAGGTAGCGGTCATCCCGGCGGCGGGAGCGATCGCCGCGCCGGGGGTAGCGAGCCATGAGGTCGAAGGACAAGGGCCGTTGAGTGCGCGGGAAATCGGTCCCGTTCATGCCGATCAGGCAGACGACCCGGAACGGGATGCTGCGCATGGGCACCATGTTGCAGAAGTTGACCCGTCCGGTCAGGAAGCGGTGGGCGCCGCGGTTGTCGTCCATCAGATCCCGGACCAGGGCGCGTAACACATCCAATCCGACGGGCCGGTCGAACCCCACCGTCGCGGTCAGGATTGCCGTCTTGTCGAGCCCATCGCGCACCAGCTGCAACAGGGCCTCCTCCTCATCGTCGGGGGCGAAGCAGGCCGCCAGCAGCTCGTTCACGGCGGACCGCCAACCGGCCAGGCTCCGCGGGACCGCGAGGTGCCTGCGCCAGACGCCGAGGGTCTCGACCAGGGCCGCCAGCTGCCCGAGATCGGCCGCCTCGCTACCCTCCAGGTCCGGGTAGGGCAGCACCCCCGCGTAGGGCTCGTCATCCGCGTCCGGCGGCAGTGCATAACCGAGAAACAGGCGCCTCAGACCGAAGGCCCAGGTGTTGGCCGGCTCATCCGGCAGACCCAGATCGGCGCGCATGGCCCCGTCTTCACCCCAGCGCACCCCACTCTCCTGCACCCAGGTCCGAATCCGCTCTAGTCCCTGCTGGTCGAGATCGAAACGCCGGCGGAGTGCGGGGACCTCCAGCAGGGACAAGAGCTCGCCGGCCTCGAAGCGGCTGCTCGGCAGGGTGAGCAGGAACCGCAAGGCCTCCAATACCGGCCGCTCGCCGGCAATCCGCCGATCGGCAATGGACCAAGGGATGCGCATGGGTCCATCCGCAGCACCGAAAACCGCCTCCACGTAGGGGGCATAGCGGTCGATGTCCGGCGCCATGACGATGATGTCCCGCGGCTCCAGGCCGTCGATCACCTCGAACAGGTGCAGCAGGCGATCGTGCAGGACCTGGATCTCGCGCAGCGGACCATGGGTGCTGTGTAGCTGTATCGATCGCTCATCGCGGGCGATGACCTGTGGCTCCAATCCCTGCGGATCGATCAGCTCCAGCAGATCCCGTTGCACCCGTTGCAGCAGGCTGTCGCCGCGCGGGGACACGAAGCAGTCATGGTCCAGGCCACCGAGCTCGAGCAGCTGATCAAGAAATATCTGCCCCGCATGGCCGAGGGAGGCCAGCAGGGGATTGCCCAGGTCCAAGAGTCCGGTCGGGTCCGGCTGGCCCGCCCGCTGGGCCCGGGCCCGCCGACGTGCCTGGCCGCGCTCGTCTACCAGGTCGGACCAGTACTCACGGCAGGGGTTGAGGAAGAACAGGTGGACCGGAATCCAGCTCGCCAGGGCACCGAGCATGCGTACATGGACCGGGGCCAGTGCGCTCAACCCGAACAGACACACCCGCTTCGGCAATGCGCCGGTATCGGGTTCGCCCCGCGTCATCGCCGATTCCAACTCGGCCAGCAGCTGCGCCCGATGGACCTGGTCACCATCGGCACCTAGGGCACGCCACAGCACGGCCTGCCAATGCCGGTCCGTGCCCTGCTCCCAACCCAGGACCAGATCCGGTCGAAAGACTAGATATTGATCAAACAGGTCCGCGATGCGTCGGGCAAGTTGATACAGCTTCAGCCCCGAAGTGTCATCGGTGAGATAGCGGGCGAGGGGGGCGAAGGCCGGCCGGTCGAGCAGATCCGGCAGCTGCTTATACACCCGCCACAGCAGGGCATCCTTGTCGAATCGGGTCGCATCCGGCACATCGGGCAGCCAGGCCTGCAGTACCCGCCAGAGAAAGCGCGCTGGCAGGGGAAAGTCCAGCTGGGCACTGATGCCGTTGCATTGCACCAGCTGTTGGGCGATCCAGCGGGCCATGCCCTGGTTCTGGACCACAATGGTTTCGGGCCGGAAGGGATCGGTAAGCGGAGCCGCGGTGATCCGCGCCAGCTCCTCTACCAGCGCCTCCAACCGGTTGCTGTGGTAGATCTGGAGCATATCCCTTCAGAAGTTATCCCTTACAATAAAATGTTCATTGGTGTTGTTACGATAGGGTACTCTGTGAGGCGTTCCTACCATGACAAGCTTGCTGATTCTTTTCTTCTATCAAAACAGGAAAACCAATGTATAATTACAATCAAATTTCGTATCGCTCGTGCTAGGATCGGACGCTAGTTATCACGTTCAAGGTCCGTTGAAAAATGACGCGCGACGAAATCGCAGAAAGCATACGTGGCATGCGCAGATACAAACGCGAAGTCACTGCTTCCAAAGAAGCCGCTATCGATGCACTTAAAAGAGCCGGTATTCTCACCAAGACCGGCAGAGTTGCCAGTCCTTACAAGGATCTCCTATCCGGTAAAAAAGCCGGTCTTCTCACCAAAACGAGTAGAGCCGCTTAGTGCCAAGTAATTTCTCTCTCCCTTCTTTAATTGTATAAGACCAAGCCTACCATAGTCCTCGGGTTTCATGCTTGTACGGAATCCACCGCCCGCAAGCTGATATCCGATTCAGGTGGTTTCACACCGAGCGGAAATAGCTATGATTGGCTTGGGCACGGGATGTATTTTTGGGAGAACAGTTGGTATAGAGCCGTACAATTCGCGCATGATCGAGCAATTACATCGCCTGCTGTTGTAGGAGCCGTACTTCACCTTGGTTATTGCTTGGATTTCACTGACAGCGAATCACTTTCATACCTTTCCTCCTCTTATTCCGCACTGAAAGACACCCTGGAAATCTTCGGAAAACCACTTCCGATCAACAAGCCTGGCAGCGGTCTTTCATCTGATGATCTCTTGCTGAGAGATCTTGATTGCGCGGTAATCAACTTTCTCCATTCTCAACGTGAAAGAGAAAACCGGAAGCGTTTCGACTCCGTCAGGGGCGTTTTTTGGGAGGGAAATGACATCTATCCGGGAGCCGGATTTAAAGAAAAGAATCATATTCAAATCTGCATCCGCAATCCCAACTGCATCAAAGGATTTTTTCATCCTCGCGAAGTAGACACTGCTTATGATGTAGTCTGAGCATCATAAGGAATCCCGAATGATTCAGTGCTGTTTGGAGGACCGGACTACCCATGGGCTAGGCTCCGTTTTAACCAGACAGCTTCTAACTCTGCTGAGAGAAAACCCACCCTAAAGTTATCTAGACCCGCCGCAAGGCCCCCGGGTCGGACCAGTCGGTCGGACCAGCCGGTCGGGTCAACCCAGGTTGCGTGCCTGCAGGTAGGCCAGCTCGGAGATATTGCTCCAGTCTCTCGATTGGTGGAAGAACTTCCGGTAGGAGGCATATACCTTGCGCGAGAATGCGTCCTGCTCCGCGACCTCGGAGACCACCTCCTTGGCAAGCCGGTGCAACTTGACCAGAACATCGTCCGGATAGGGACGCATATCCACGCCGTGCTTATCGAGCAGGACCTTTAGCGCGACCGGGTTACGGGCGGTGTACTCGGCCAGGATGTCCTGGTTCACCACCTTGCAGGCGTTGAGTACGATGGATTGCAGATCCGCCGGCAGGGTCTTGAAGACGGCCTGGTTGATAATGGCCTCCAGCGTGGTGCCCGGCTCGTGGAAGCCGGGATAGTAGTAGTATTTGGCCACCTTCTGGAGGCCGAAGGCCAGGTCATTGTAGGGTCCTGCCCACTCGGTGGCGTCGATGGCACCGGACTGCAAGGCGGTGAAGAGCTCGCCCCCCGGAAGAGTGACCGGCGTGCCTCCGGCGCGTTTGAGTACCTCGCCGCCGAGGCCCGGAATCCGCATCTTGAGTCCCGCCAGGTCCGCAAGGCTCTTGATCTCCTTGTTGAACCAGCCTCCCATCTGGACCCCGGTGTTGCCGGCCGGTGCGGGGACCAGGCCGAAACCGGCGTAGAGCTCGGTCCAGAGCGCCAGGCCGCCGCCATGGTAGAGCCAACCGTTCCGCTCTTGGGCCGTCATGCCGAAGGGGACGGTGGAGAAAAACTGGGCCGTCTCACTCTTACCCTTCCAGAGGAGGGCCGCGCTATGGCCCATCTCGGCCGTGCCCTGGGCGACGGCGTCGAAGACCTCGAATGGGGGTACCAGCTCTTCGGCCCCGTACACCTTCACCCGGATACGGCCTCCGCTCAGCTCGCCGATGAGTTCGGCGAGTCGGTTGGCGCCGGTGCCCATACCGGGGAAGTTCTTCGGCCAGGCGGTGACCATCTTCCATTTGTACTCGGTGCTGGCTCGGACGGTCTTGACACCGAAAGTAGAGGCGCCGAGCACCAGGGAGGTACCTCCAACCTGCTTGAAAAAATCGCGACGTTGCATTTCCCATCCTCGTTGCATGGTGTCAGGTATTTTGTCAATGCCAACTGAGGAGATCCGCAATGGATATTACGCTAAAAGCGCTTGAACGCGCATCAACGCCCGCGCCAAACTCGGCGACTGTTTCGCTGCCCGGTCACTGCGCCAGTGGGAATGAACAAAGCTACGGAGTCGGCTGTTGTATCCGAGTCCGACCGGTGAGGTGGACCCCTTCGGCGGTAGGATGTCCTGTTTCAATTCACGGTTTGAGGACTTGCGGACAAGTTTCAGCACAGCGGCCTTCGGATCAGATAGCTCATCCGGTGTAGTCGGCATGGCGGCGACTGAAACACCGATGAAACGGGCGAAGGCTATGCGGTCGGCCAGCACCCAGGATTCCGTTTCCCGCACCGCGATCCGAAACAAGAGCCGTGGGCTAGGGGGCGCTTGCAGCCAGTCGGCGATCATCCCCGGCGGGCAGTGTTTTTGGTCCAGGTCGGTGATCAGTAGAACCGGCGTCGCCTTTTCGGCGATGCGATTGAAATCGGCGATGCGACTTCTGAGATAGCCGAAGCCTTCCTTACGCAGGCAGGCCTGAATGTCGCAAATACCCACCTGGTGCAACAGGGTCTCGGCGACCGCTTCGCTGAGCGCGTCTTCTGTGGCGATTGCGAATGCGGTCATTTAAACAGGCCGAGGTGTTCCGCCTCCCTCGGCCGCGCCTTCGGCAACAGTACCTCAGAAGGTAGCAGACCTTCGGCCAAGAGCGCCGATTCCTGTGCGTTTGGACCACGGATCTCGGATCCATCATTCGTGGGCAGAACCAAGAGTACCGAACGACCGTCGATGGGATTGCCGAGGAGCGCCTCACTGTGGGTGGTGACGAGTACCTGGCGGCGGTACTTCGCCTGGCGCCTGACCCGATCGATCATTAACGGGATTTGGGAGACGATGGCGTCGTTGAGCGACAGCTCCGGTTCTTCCAGGAGGAGCATCGAATCGCCGGCCAGCAGCGACCAGAAGAGGGCAATCAAACGCAGTGTCCCATCGGAGAATTGATCCTCGCGGTGCCAAGCGCCTTGGGGCCGCCAGTGTTTATAACGCGCTTCCAGGTGGGGTAGACCCGTGATTTCGTCGCGGATGAAGCGAAGCTCCTGGAACTGGGGAACGGCCTTTTCCAAGACCTGCCGAATTTTCTTCAATCGGGCATTGCGCGTGTTGGTTGGGGTGCGTGCCAATCCTTCCAGGAAGCCCTGCCCGAAGGGATCGGTTTCCAACCGGTTGCCGCCGATACGATCCGCGAATTTCAGCAGCTGGGGCACCAGATGCAGGTAGGTGGTCGAGGCAAAGAACTCCGCCAAGGCACGGAATCCGACATTGGCACCCACCTGCTCCAGGTGGGTTTGCGTCAGGCGTTCCTTGTCAGCGTCGTCTTCTTCATCAGGTCGCTTTAGTATGTACTCGCCGTTCAGATCGACCTTTTCCTCGGTCACCACAGGACGCTGACGTCCCGCACCCTCGCTCTTGAAACCCAGGGTGTAGTCCCAGTTTTCCTGCGATTCCCCGGCTCCGCTCACCACCCGCACCTGGATGCGGACCTCAGGATCACGGCGCGCTTGCAGGCAACGCAATTTCTTGAGGCCGCCGCGTTCCGCAACCGCCTTTGAGAGGCCACCGCCGGATGGGCTGGAGAGGGTGCGAAGAAACCTGAAGACATCGAGAAAGTTCGACTTACCCGCGGCATTCGGGCCGATCACATAGGTCGACTCGGCTAGAGCCACCTTCACCTCGCGGAAATTGAGCCAATTCTTCAGCCTGATGCGGGTAATTCGCATGCGGGTCTTCTTGCTTGCGCGGGCTTACCGTAGAGGTTAATCCTAAAGGTACGGAGGAGATAGCGTTTTCGGAGAATCATTTCCGCCGAGCGGAAAATCGCTGGACAAATCGGATGCTCCCACAGTGCCGTGCGCAGGACTCTGCATTGATCCCTAGTACCTGATTTCAACTTATTCTGCTTGTTACCAGCCGCATCCCGCAGTCAACGCCAAATAACCCAGGATTGCACCCGAACAGGCACCGTGCCGAACACGGCGTAACGCAACCCGACGCTCGGATCCGTTTTAACCAGACAGCTTCTGAGATTCCTCAGTCGATTTCGCTCCGAACGCTGAACCTTTAGAATCTGACCCAGACCTTGGCGCCGAAAACGTCATCCACCTCGCTTAGGATCCGGCTGGGGACGGCAGCACCGGGCAAGCCGGGGGCATCGACTTGGCGGAACTCGTAATCGGCGAGCACGCGCACCTGTTTAGTAGGGCGGTAGGTAATGCCGAGGGTAAAGGTCTCGAAGCGGCGCTCGGTCTCCTTCTTGTTCGTACCTCGGTTGAGCCGATCGTAGCGGGCACGCAACTCCCACTTGTCGAACAACCGGTAGCCCCCATCCAGGTACCAGCCGTCGGCCTCGTCGTCCGGCAAGACATTGAAACCCGCGATCACGTTACCCTGGTTGCCGACGGAACCGGGGACGGCGCCACCGTCCGTGCCGTTGAAGATCATACCGTCGGCCTTGACCCACTCGCCCGCGACACGCCAGGGGCCGCGACGGAAAACGGTACCCAGGCCGTAACGCTTGCGGTCGAAAGTCTCTGTCTTTTGTTCCGCGCCGACACGGAGCTCGCGTTCCCCGTCCTGATACCAGCCGGTCAGTTTCAAACCATCGCGGGAGGCGCCTTTGCCGCCGAAGATCAGCTCCGAGCTCCAGTAGAGATACCAGTCCGGCCGGCCGTCACCGGAGCCGTTGTAGATGGCCAGCCCGCTTCCGGTACCCGTCATGAGGGCATAGGTGTGCTCCCAGGGGCCGGTCTTGAAGGCGTCGAAGACCTGGATGCCGGTATCGCGCCAACCGCTCAAGGGGCCGTCGAAGACGTTGGCGTCATGCTTCAGGGTCCCGTCGCTGTCGAAGAGGCGTTCGTTGGTCAGCTGTCGGGAAAGGTTGGTGGGCCGAATGTAGTCACGCAGGACCGCGGGCTGTAAGCCTTCTTCCGAGCCTGGTTGCTTGAACTGACCGATCCGAATCCGGGCATGGGGAATCAGGTTGAGGGTGACGCTCAGGTCCGTGAACTTGACGTTGGGGCTGCCGTTTTGGGAGATGCCGTTGTCGCCGGCGAGCGGCGAGATCCGGTAGTTGAGCTTGCCGGCGAACAAGCGTCCCTGCAGTCCCAGGCGGACATGAGAGATCTGCAGCTCGGAAGTGTCTTCCAACCGAGGCACGATCTGGTTCGGCATCAAGGGTTGCCCCTTAAAAGGACCGGCCGCAATCCGCGAACCCTCGGTTTGTTGGTACTCAATACCGATGAATCCGAAAGGACGATAGGCAGGCGCGGTGGCCGGCTCGGTTCCCTGGAGCATGATCCAATTGACCGCGGACGCCGGCAAGGCGTAAAGCAACACGGCTGAACCCAGGATGGCCGCTCCGGCGCGCGCCCCCCGACTGCACCCTCTCATAGGAATTTCCTCATTGTTCAGAAGGGGAACCGCAGAGGTTCGGATTGAGTATGGGAAAATGATCCGGTCGCCTCGATCCGGCCGCGGGTCATACGGATTTTCACAGACCGAAAACGAAACCAGCGGTGAGGATCCGCGTCATCCATAGATGGAAAAGAGCATCTGATCTTTTGCGACTGATTGGCGTTCATTGGCGGCAAAAAGAATTCCCGATGGGAGAACCGAACCCATGCTATCGGGACCTCGGCACGGCTGGACTTGGCAACTGACACCCAGTTTCTGAATATTTTGCATATAGCCCGTAGGGTGGGCTACGCCCACCAGCCAGGCACGCTGTTGGTGGGCACAGCCCACCCTACGGGCCTGATAAAGAAAAATAAGATGAAATATAATACTAGGCAATACCGAGCAGCTTGTGGATCTGAAGACTCAACCGCCAGTGGGGGTGGTCCATGCAGTAGGTCAATGCGTCCCGCGTGTTTTGCTCCAGGCGCGGCCCGTCCATGGGTTGCAGGAAGAAATGATCGAACGCCAGCTGCTCGAAACATTCCGGCGGTGCCTCCGCTTGGGGATAGACCAGCTTCAGCTCGTTGCCTGACCGTACCGCAAGCTCCGCATCCGCCTTCGGACTGACGCAGACCCAGTCGAGACCCGGGAGAGCCGGTATGGTCCCGTTGGTCTCTACGGCCACCTGGAAGCCGCGGGCATGCAGCGCCGCGATCAGGTCTTCGTCAAGCTGCAGCAGGGGCTCGCCGCCGGTGCAGACGACGAAGGGGGCGGTGGTCTTCCCGGTATGCCGCGGCCAGGTCGCAGCAATCCTGTCCGCCAGCTCGGCCGCGTCCCGGTAGGTGCCGCCGTGCTTGCCATCGGTACCCCGAAAGTCCGTGTCGCAGAACCGGCAGATGGCCTTGGATCTGTCCTGCTCCCGGCCCGTCCAGAGATTGCAGCCGGCAAAGCGACACAAGACCGCTGCGCGGCCTGTGTTCGCGCCTTCCCCTTGCAGGGTGTAGAAGGTCTCTTTGACAGCATAGGTCATGACGGCAGGGCCGGACCCGGATCGCCCCAGCACAGCGAGACCCCGCAGCCGGGGGTCTCCTGCAAGTCGATGCGGTCGAGCTGCGGGAGCTCGGCCGCCACCGCTGCGCGCAGCCATCGGGCCAGACTCGCCGCATCGGCGTCCCCGAGACGCGGCAGTTCGTTGAGCAGTCGATGGTCGAGCTGCCTGTAAAGGGGTTGGAAACGCGCTTTGACATCGCCATAGTCCATGACCCAGCCCATGACCTGATCCAGGGGTGCGCTCAGGTGCAGTCGCACCAGATAGCTGTGACCATGCAGGCGGCGCCTGGAAGCACTGTCAGGGGCCCGGACCAGGCGCAAGGCGCTCTCGAATCGCTGCTCGGTCCAGATGCGGAAGTGCCGGCCATCATAGTGACAACCGGCGCTGGCGGTCTCGTAGACGCTGATCCAAGACAGGGCCGGCAGCAGGGGCTTGAGCCGCTCCCACAGCCAGGCCGAGAAGCATTCGCTGGTGGGGTTTGCGAGTCCCGGCAGATCATTCAGGCAGGTATGGTGGAGCCTTCGATGCAGGGGTGCCCAGACCGCGCCGAGCCGGTCGCAGTCGATGCCCATGTCGTCGTCCCCCAGGTCCTGATGCGCATGCAGGATGACCTCGAATCCGTGTCCGTGCATACGTCCGCACTTGTGGCCTGCCGGTACATTGGGCAGTTGGTGGGCGGCCTCGAAACGGAAACGACGCCACAGATGGGCCTGGTTCGAACCGGCGAGGTCCGCCCCTTGGTCCCGGGTGCTCCGGATACCTACCGACTCGATACCCGGTATTCGGAGGCGGGCACGCACCCAGCGGGCCAGATTCTCATCGGTGGGAACCGGTAGGTACTGGTTGAGATCGCGGTAATCGAGATCCGCGACACAGTGCTCCAGGTGGTCTCTCAGCGCATCCGTCTCGCCACCCGGAAACGGCGCCCAGCCGGCCGGCAGCTCGGCCCGCACGCGGGCGAGGAAGCTGTGTCCGTGCAGGCGCCGCGATCGGTGCCCCTCCGGGAGGATGGACACCCGCCGCGCCGCCTCGAACGGGACGGCCGCTAAGTGCAAGAGACGTGCCGTCACGGCGCAGACATCCCGAATCCGACGAGCAAGGGATCGGCGGTCCCGACCTCGGCGAAGCCCTTGGCGCGCAGCCGGCAGGCATCGCACCGACGGCAGGGGCGACCGGCGGCATCCGGATCATAACAGCTACTGGTAAGGGCATAGTCCAGGCCCAGCCCGATACCCTTACGGATGATCTGTGCCTTGGTAAGCCGGATCAAGGGTGCGTGGATCCTGATGCCCCGGTGCCCTTCGGTGCTCAGCTTGGTGGCCAGATTGGCCATGTGTTCGTAGGCCGCGATGTACTCGGGTCGGCAGTCGGGATAGCCGGAGTAATCGAGGGCATTGACGCCGATGAAAATATCGCCTGCCTTCAACACCTCCGCCCAGGCCAGGGCAAAGGACAGGAAGACGGTATTGCGCGCCGGGACATAGGTGACCGGGATGCCCTCCTCCATCTGCTCCGAACCCCGATCCTTCGGTACCGCCAGGTCGCCGGTGAGGGCCGATCCGCCGAAACGGCGCAGATCGATGTCCAGGATGAGGTGCTCGGCTACCGCTAAGGCCCGTGCCACCCGAGCCGCAGACTCGAGCTCTATCCGGTGCCGCTGGCCGTATCTGAAGGACAAGGCGTAGGACTCAAACCCCTCTGCCTCGGCGATGGCCAGGGTCGTCGCGGAATCCAGTCCGCCACTGAGGAGAACCACTGCCTTGGTCATACATACGCCTGCATTGAGTCCGATACTAAGAGGCTGTCGAAAAATTTCGCGCTCATTCCCACGCTCCAGCGTGGGAATGCCGTTGTGGCCGCTCCAGCGGCCGCGATCTCTCGCTCCGCTCGGGACAAGGTTTCATGACGCTGGAGCGTCTGGATTTGGCTCCCACGCTGGAGCGTGGGAGCCAGAGGCTTCAAAAACAAAACTTAGAAGCTGCCCGGTTAAAGGCTATACACACTTGGCGACCCGGATCCGCAGCCTAGGGGGTGTTCTCAATTAACAAACTAACTAATCCTCGCTATCTCGAACCACGGATCGACACGGATTGGTCTCCATCCGTGTCGATCCGTGTTCATCCGTGGTTCTCTTTCCGGTTGTTATCTGCACTGACCAACGGTTTTTACAGGCTGGATGGCCGCAACATCCCAGCGGTCCGCACAGCGGACCCTACAGTCAATCAGGTGGTCAGTAGGGTCCGCTGCGCGGACCTTCGGAAGGTCAACACCCCTGGGGGGCGTTCTCAATGGAGCCGAATGCTCGCGAGAATCACGCACATCAGGCCCCTGCAACTGGCGGCGGGTTGTTCATAACAGGTTGTTATCCCTGGATAATTTGTTAATTGAGAACGCCCCCTAGCGATCCGCACCATGCTCTCTGCGGTGCCGGCCAGGATTTCATAGTCCGTGGCCAATCGTCAATAATGACCAAGCCGAGCAAATGTCCGCTCGAGGATCCAACGCATAGGCAAAATGGCGGATGGATTAGAATGCCGACTTTCCCACCCGACGGGCTGCACCTACATGATCTCCCTCATCGACTATGGTGCCGGCAATGTGCGCAGTCTGCGCAACGCGATCGGCAGGTTGGGTTATGCGCTTACCGACATCACGCGGCCCGAGGACATCCTCAAGGCTGAACGCCTGATCTTTCCCGGCGTGGGCAGCTTCGGGGCTGCGATGCAACGCCTGCATTCCCTGGGGTACCTGGAGCCACTCAAGGAATATCTACAGGCCGACCGGCCCTTCCTCGGGATCTGCATCGGATTGCAGTGCCTGTTCGAGGGCAGCGAGGAATCTCCCGGTGTGGCCGGACTGGGACTCATTCCCGGGACGATCCGCCGTTTCGACGTGAGTGGTCTTTCGGTCCCCCACATGGGTTGGAATGGGGTCCGCCCCCAACGGGATTCTCCTCTATTCAAGGGGTACCGCGGCGAGCAGCTCTATTTCGTCCATTCCTACCGTGCGGTGCCGGAGCCCGCCAACGCGCACTGGTCACTGGCCTGTACGGACTATGGTGGGGAGTTCCTGAGCGCGGTACAGAAGGGCAAGGTCGCGGCGGTTCAGTTCCACCCGGAGAAGAGCGGCGAGGTCGGGCTAGGCCTGCTGGATCGATTTCTGTCGGACGCGCCCCTGGAAACCGCCGCCGCGCCCTACCGGGGCCCGGAGCGGACGCGGCTGGCCAAGCGCGTCATCGCCTGCCTGGATGTGCGCACCAACGATTCAGGCGACCTGGTGGTTACCAAGGGTGACCAGTACGAGGTGCGCGAACAGGGGCAGGTACGCAATCTCGGTAAGCCGGTAGACCTGGCCCGGCGCTATTATGCGGAAGGCGCCGATGAGATCACCTTCCTCAACATCACCGCCTTTCGCGATTTTCCCCTTGGGGATCAGCCGATGCTGGAGGTCCTGGAACGCACCTCCGAGCAGGTGTTCGTGCCCTTGACCATCGGCGGAGGCATCCGCGCCTTCACCGACATGGACGGTCGTCACTATTCGGCGCTGGACGTGGCCGCGGCCTACTTCCGCTCCGGGGCCGACAAGATCTCCATCGGCAGCGATGCGGTGGCCGCCGTGGAGCAGTACCTGCAACATGGGCGCGCGACCGGCGACAGCGCCATCGAGCCCAGTGCCATCGAACAAATCGCCCGGGTCTATGGCAATCAGGCCGTTGTCATCTCCGTCGATCCGCGCCGGGTCTATGTTGCCGCGCCGGACCGGACCCGCCACCGCACGGTACGGACCCAGGTCCCGGGGCCGAACGGCGAGCAGTTCTGCTGGTTTCAATGCACGGTGAAGGGCGGACGCGAAGGCCGGGACCTGGACGCAATCGAGCTGGCCCAGGCCTGCGAGCAACTGGGCGCCGGTGAGCTCCTGCTCAACTCGATCGACCGGGACGGGACCGGCACCGGCTTCGATCTGGCACTGGTGGAAGCGGTCAGCCGGTCCGTGACTATCCCCGTCATCGCCTCCAGCGGCGCCGGAGAGGTCGCCCACTTTTCCGAGGTCTTCGAGGCCACGGACGTGGAAGCGGCCCTGGCCGCCGGCATCTTTCACCGCCGGGAGGTCCCCATCGCAGCCGTCAAGACACATCTGAAGGCCAGGGGTATCGAGACCCGCGATGCGTCGCAGGGCAAGCGCGTATAAATCTCTTGGCTCTTTATGGATTCCGGACTGCCAAGGATCATGGAAGGGTACCACCGGACGTTTTGGAGTGCGGCGGCAACCTTACCCCAGTGCTTACCGGAACCGACAGCGCTTGGCATAACCGGGGGGTCGGCCAAGGGGCACAAGCCCGCCGCCGCTTTGGATTTGGCGATACCTCTGTTCCAAGTAAGGGCGCTGCGGCCGGGGGAAAGCGCCGTCGCCGCGGCGCGGGTGAAACCTCAAGTGCTCGGATTCCTGGCAACCGCCGCTGATATCCCCGTTGTCGAGGTTTGATTCGGACGCGCCGCTTTGCCGGCGCACTCTAAAGCAGTCCGGAATCCATAAAGAGCTAATCTCTTTTCGATTAACAAGTTGTGTTCAGTTGTCAGTGGTCAGTTGCCGGTTGCGGCCGTGGTCCAGCATGCACTCAGGCACCGGCTTGCCGGCGCCTCCCCCCTCACCCCAACCCCTCTCCCGGCGGGAGAGGGGCTTTTGCGACACTCTCCCGCCGGGAGAGAGAGCTTGCCCCGAGCGCAGCGAGGGGGCTTAGGGCTCGGCAAGCCCGCAGGGCGGGTCAGGCCAGGGCGACGGCGGCGGCCGGCATACGGTGGATGGCGCAGGCTTATCCGCCCTACGCAGGCTTGAAAATTTACCACTACCCGGCTCGGGATAGGTGACGGGTATAATCACTCCCGGCTTTAGGCGGTTGCCGACCGCGCTGCGGGCGGTCGATTAAACGAGAAAGGAGATTTTCATATGAAACGACTCATGGGTCTGTTTGCATGTCTGGCGCCACTCTTTGCCGCGGCGGGGGAGTTCAGCTCCACCCTCGTCGTTCAGACCGGCTTCTTGCGGGAGGGTGACCTGATCGTCCGCAACATCACGGATCTGGTGGCCAAAAAGACCTGCATGACTTTCTATATCCGTACCGCCGGGACCAGCCCGATCACCGATTGCTACGAGGTCGTGGGCGAGTTCGGCGCCGATGTGCGGCAGGCGGCGCACTTGAAGGAGGGCGAGTTGGTCATCCGCAAGGTAGAGGACGGCAAGAACAACCGCGCCTGTCTAGTCGCCTACGTAAGCACCCCCGGCACATCGCCGGCGGTGCATTGCTATCCGAGCACGCACCGTTTCAAGGAGGGGTTGCAGGTCGATAGCCATTTGCGCGAGGGCGACCTGGATGTGCACCGGATCTCTGACGCGAGTGCCGGTACCACCTGTCTGGTGGCCTTCGTGAAAACCGAAGGGACCGCCCCCTCGACCTTCTGTTATCCGACTATTCCCCAAGGTGTGGGCCCACTGCGTCAGGAACATGAGCTCAAAGAGGGTGATCTGATTGTCCGCAAGATCACTGACGGCGCCAACAACAAAGCGTGCCTGGTAAGCTACGTGAGCACCATAGGCACCTCGTCACGGATGTTCTGTTTCGACTATCGCTAAGGCTCGTATAGGACAAAGATGCGAGAACGGCGTGCCCTGTTGGCGGACTGGGTCAGACACGTCCTGGGTAGGGAATGCCGGTTGGAGCCGGTCGCGGGCGATGCCAGCTCCCGACGTTACTGGCGGGTCCGTCCGGATGACCGCAGCTATATCCTCATGGATGCCCCCCCGGTCGTGGCGGACATCGAACGCTTCGTGCGCATCGCCGAGCGGCTGCGAGCGCTGGGTTTGAACACACCGCAGGTCTATGCCCAAGCGCCCGGTCAAGGGCTGCTGCTGCTGGCTGACCTGGGGACACGGCTCTATCTCGACGTCCTGGATCAGGAGAATGCGGACCGGCTCTACGGGGATGCCCTGGCGGCCCTGGTGGTCATCCAGGCCTGCGCGTCCACTGAGGGACTGCCCCACTACGATGGGCCCTTCCTGCACCGGGAGCTGGCGCTGTTTCGCGATTGGTTGCTGGTCCGCCAGCTGGGATGGGAGCTTTCGGACGTAGAAAATGCAGTGCTGGAGTCGGCCTGCGAGTTTCTGGTGGAGCATGCCCTGGAGCAACCCCGAGTATGCGTGCACCGGGATTTTCACTCGCGGAACCTGATGGTCACGGCCCCGCCCTCGCCGGGAATCCTGGATTTTCAGGACGCGGTAGCAGGGCCCGTGGCCTATGATCCGGTCTCCCTGCTGCGGGACTGCTACATCGGCTGGCCGCGGGAGCAAGTCGAAGACTGGGCGCGGGGGTACGCAACGCTGGCGGTGCACTCGGGGATCCTGCGCCCCCAGGATGCGGATCGCTTCGTGACCTGGTTCGACCTCATGGGGGTCCAGCGTCATCTCAAGGCAAGCGGGATCTTTGCCCGTCTGAACGTGCGGGACCATAAGCCCGGCTACCTCGCGGACATCCCCCGCACCCTAGCCTATGTGCTCGAAGTCGCGCCGGCATACCCACGGCTGACGGCACTCGCGGACCTGATCCGCGAGCGGGTTTTTCCCGACCTCCCGGTCACTAGTACGGCAGTACCCAAGTACCGATAACATGGGAACCTTTTTTCCGCAAATGAACGCAAATTATGGCAGTAAAACCAGGATAAGGGCACCCAGTAAGAGCCGATACAGAACAAACGGAAGCATGCTGATCTTCTCGATGAAACCGAGAAAGAAGTGGATGGTGAGGTAAGCGACCACGAAGGACAGGAAGGTGCCCAACCAGAGGGCGGTCCAGTCTACGGGGTCGGCGGATTGGATGAGCTGGAGTGTCTCCAGGCCGCCGGCCATGAGGATGGTGGGGATCGCGAGTAGGAAGGAAAAACGGGAGGCGGCCTTGCGGGTCAGGCCCAGGATAAGCCCCGCGGTAATGGTGATGCCGGAGCGAGAGGTACCCGGGATGATGGCGATGGCCTGGAAACAGCCGACCAAGAGCGCACCCTTCCAGCCTAGGCCGTACTCGTCCCGGGAGCGACTGCCACGCACATCCGCCATCCAGAGCACCACCCCGAAGCTGATCGTCGTAGCAGCGACCACCAAGGCGATTAGCCGATCGTCCTCCCGCAACAGCTCCAACAGGGATTTCAACGGAAGCCCCAGCAGGACCACCGGGATGCTTGCCAGGACGATCATCCAGGCCAGCTCGGCATCCGGGGTTGCGAGACGGCGCACCTTCAGCGAATCCACTAAGGCGGCAGCCATAGCAGCGACCTCGCCGCGAAAGTAGAGCATGACCGCAACCAAGGTGCCGAGGTGGACCGCCACGTCGAAGGCCAGTCCCTGCAGCGCGTAGCCGAACAGGAGGGGGGTCAGAATCAGATGCCCGGAGCTGGAGATGGGAAGGAACTCGGTAAGCCCCTGGACGACGGACAACAGGACGATCTGGGTAGTTTCCAAGGTGCAGGTTCCAGGCAAACAAATAGCTTCAGTATATACTCGTTGCCGAAACCTGTTCGATCCGCAGATCGGGTAGGGTCCAGGGTGCGGATCGACTTGTCTTGTTTTGTCTGCTGGAAGCCGGCGATTGGAAGCTGAAAGCTATTCGCACTCGCCCTGGCAGAGGCGGCGGTGTGGTGCAACCGAGTCGAACACAGGGTATAAGGCAATGCCATTAAGTTAAGCGTTACCGGTCGACAAACAAGAGGAGAAGCTACGAATCACGCGAGTCCGCGCGAATGGATGCGCGCCGATTCGCGCGCTTCGTCGTTTTGCTTGGAAGATGTTAAGTGAGTTTCGACAATGCGTCAAATGACGGAAGTGCTCTGTTGATGCATAGTATCTGAACAGGGAAGTCAACATGATTTCCGAAAACCATCGTTGGCTTTGAATCATAAATGGACCACCCTCGGTCTTCAAAGTATTCTCTTGGTTTCTCTGGATATGCCATCACTTCCGCCCAAATGAGTTGGAAATCATCATTAACTGCATCATTTATAAATCGCTGTAATAGCGTTGCTCCGATTCCCCTGCCACGGAACTTTTCATCTACCTGGTAGTTCCAATGGACACCCAATGGTGGGTGTTTCGGGCGCTCTTTCTCTCCTTTGAAAATAATGTGTGTAGCAAACGTGCGGCTGGATTGTTCAAGATAAGTCCACGGCATGGTGAGGGATAGGGCCAGTGACATGACTTGTTTTCGCACCATATTGTACTGTATTTTTTCGAAATGCTGTCCTCCCATAGAGCCTGTGAGGTAACCGATTAGACGCCTACTGACCTTATGGACGGCAACGTGGATATTTTCTTGCTGATGTTTAATATAAGGAGCAAGAACAACATCACCAAACCACTGTTTGCACGGGCAAATTACATCGAACGGTTTGCCCAGAAAGGCATTATTGAAAACGAGTTCGCGCATCTGTTTTTCATCTTCCCCATCCGGGCGAAAATTTCGAAATAGTATGTCGCCACTATCCGATAACTCGAATCTGTGGTCCCTATTTCCCGAGTACTTTTTGTAATCAACTAAGTGTAAAGACATAGTGAACCCAATCAGCAATTTCCAAATGCACTAAGACAGCCTTCATTCTTCATTACGGTTTCCGGATCGATATGAACAGCAGCTTAATCGGCTTACAGTTCCCAATTGAGAAGATTGAAGAGACCACCGGTATTTCGCCGCGCTCAGGATGCGAAACGGGCATTTCCGATCCGCCTTCTCGATCCGGGGGTGGCGCTAGTCTGCTCCTGTCGCTTAGTCGTGGCAGCACTGTGGATCCCCACATCGACACGTCGGAACCTTCGATATGCTTGTACTCGGTCTGGGGAGGGGCCTGTGGTCGTGGTACTGCTTTGACCCCGTGCACGCCTCCCCGGCTTCCCACATTGAGCCGTTTTCCGCAACACGCTTGCCTTAAGCGCAAGATTAGCATATTAGTAGCTAATAATACTTTACTTAAGTTAACTTCCGGGTTAGCAACGGGAGCAATCTGCCGCGTGCGTCCCTATGGTTCCGCTTCTAAGGTAAATTCGACACTATGTCGGACGCACAATTCCCTTTTGTCCGGATATTCGCACGCAGCTTCTTGGGTGACGATCCGCGCAGCTACGTGAGGAACGCGAAGCCGGCATCACCTATCAGGCAGATTTCCCGAGATCTGCCGCCGGTCTGGTTGTGCGCGGGGAGGGGGGATGGTCTGTTCGTCTAGTCGGAGGCCTATACAGGTGCCCTCGAGAACCAAGGCATCCGTTGCCGGACGCTCTTTTTCTCAGAGGATGACCGGGCGCATCACGGATTTCTCTTCTGCAGGTGGCTCAGGTCATCAAAGATCGCGGTTGCGGCCGCCCGTGAATTTCTTCGGGACTGCGCCGCGATAGACTGCTAGTATCCCATTTCTGCATATTTTGCGCGTAACCTGTAGGGTGGGCTGTGCCCACCAACACCGTGCCTGGCTGGCGGGCACAGCCCACCCTACGAACCTGAGAACGTAAAATAGGGTGAAATGAGATACTAGGGGCTGTTGACATTTATCCGGGCGACGTCCTTTTTATCCGCAGATTACGCAGGTTGGTAGTGGTTAACATCTAAGTTGTAACATGACCAACAGCACTGGCCGCTAGCCCCCTCTCCCTCTGAGAGAGTGTCGCAAAAGCCCCTCTCCCGCCGGGAGCGGGGGCCTGTCCCGAGTGGGCGAGGGATCTAGGGAGAGGGGGTCAAAGGGCGAAGATCGGTGCCTTTTGCGACACCCTCTGGAGGGAGGGGCCCAGGGGTAGCCGGAGATCTTCAACCTTCCACCTGATTCGAAATTCCTGCTCCCACGCCACATCTTTTGGATAGCAGGTCCAGAGATTGCCCACCGCGGCCAAATCGCCCTGTGTCAGGATCAAGGGGATATAGGGACGCACCCAAGGCGGCACGCCGAGTTCCTGAAACAGCTTCTTGAGGGATCGACGGTGTCCCTCCCGCGCACGCCGGCAGAAAAGACCTGTTACGCCGAAGCGGATCTCCAGTCCGTGCACGAACACGTCTTGAGGGTCCAGATCCCGTCCATCGGCGGCGAGAAGCTCCAGACATCCGAGCCCACCCGGGAGTGTAAGGACGCCCTGGTACCAATGGATCGGGGCTGGCGCAGGTACCGGAGGCAGGGGCGCCATGGCGAACAGGTCGTCTCGGTAGCGGCGTACCTCGCATCCCGACCAGGCGACCAGCGGATTTGCATCTGCGCGGGCGGTCATGACCTCACTGAGGATACGGTCGAGGTTTCCGGCATCCGGTGGGACCCGACCCTGGCCGCGGAACCATTGGCGAAGTACCGCCTTGCGCAACGGCAACGCCAGATCCAGGAGGCGCTTGATCGAGAGGGTACCGGGCCCTTGTCCTGCGGTTTCGAGCACTGCGTTGCGGGCGACGGGGTCAATGATCGCCTGGGCCTCCGCACAATGGGCCGCGCTCCTTGCGATACCGGTTGCACAGGCGGGCCAGCGTTCCGCCAGCCGAGGTAGTACGCGGTGACGCAGGAAGTTCCGGTCGTGTCCCAAGTCCCGGTTGCTCGGGTCTTCCAGCCAGTGGAGCTTCCGGCTCCGGGCGTAAGCGAGGAGTTCGGCACGGCCGAGCTCCAGCAGGGGCCTTACCAACTGGCCGCGCCCCAGGGGGGCCACCGGGGGCATGGCCGCAAGGCCCGCGGGACCGCTGCCGCGCAGCAAGGCCAGCAGCAGGGTCTCCGCCTGGTCGTCCCGGTGCTGGGCCGTGAGCAGGAGATCGTCTGACCCCAGCAATTCCGCCATGGATGCGTAGCGCGCTTGCCGGGCTACCGCCTCCAGGCTTTCACCCCGAGCAGGGGCCAGGTCCAGGCGCCGGGTCCGGAACGGCACCCCGAGTCGCGCGCAGGTGCGGGCGCAGTGCGCGGCCCAGCGATGCGAGTCCCGATGCAGGCCATGATCGACGTGCAGGGCATACAGCGCGAAGGGGAGCCGGCCACGGATAGTGGCCAAGGCGTGGAGCAGCACGGAAGAGTCCATGCCGCCGCTGTAGGCGACCCAGCCCTTCCGTGCCGCGGGCAAGGTGGTGAGACGGGACAGCAGAAGCTCTGGTAGAGACGCGGACATGGCGCCGACCGCCGCGGAACCGAGGGGGAGCTACTCGCTGTATCGCCCGTGCCCCAGCATCCGCTCGTAGCGTTGGGTAAGCAGCTGGTCGATGTCCTGGTCCCGAATCTCGTCCAGGTAGCTGAGCAGGGCCTGCTTGACGTTCGTGGCCGCGGCATCCGGATCCCGATGGGCCCCGCCCCGGGGTTCGGGAACGACGGCGTCGATCAACCCTAGCTCTTTGAGTTTATCGGAGGTGATGGCCATGGCCTCGGCGGCGAGTTGGGCCTTATCGGCGTTCTTCCAGAGAATAGAGGCGCAGCCCTCCGGCGAGATCACCGAGTAGGTGCTGTACTGGAGCATCAGGAGCCGGTCTCCTACCCCGATAGCCAGGGCGCCGCCGGAGCCTCCCTCGCCGATGACGGTACATAAGATGGGTGTGCGCAGGTGCGCCATGACCTGCAGGTTACGGGCGATCGCCTCGCTCTGTCCCCGCTCCTCCGCTCCTACTCCGGGGTAAGCGCCGGGCGTGTCGATAAAGGTGAGGAGGGGCAGGCGGAAACGCTCCGCCATCGTCATCAGCCGCAGGGCCTTACGATAACCCTCCGGTCGCGGCATACCGAAGTTGCGGTAGAGCTTGCTCTTGGTATCACGGCCCTTCTGGTGGCCGATGATCATCATCGAGCGCCCGTCGAGGCGCCCGAGGCCACCGACGATGGCATGGTCGTCGGCAAAGGTCCGGTCCCCATGCAGCTCTTGAAAGTCATCGAAAATGCGCTCGATGTAGTCCATCAGGTAGGGGCGCTGGGGATGCCGCGAAAGCTGAGAGATCTGCCAGGATGTCAGCTTGGCGAAGATGGACTCCGTAAGATCCTGGCTCTTGCGCTCGAGCCGCTCGATCTCCTCCTCGATATTGAGCGCGTTGTCATCACCGACGTGCCGTAGCTCTTCGATCTTGGCCTCAAGCTCGGCGATAGGTCGTTCGAATTCGAGAAAGTTGATGTCCATTGACAGCAATCGTCTTAGATCAAAGTGATCGCCAGGAGACCCAACGCGAGCGCGCGCGGGTCGTCGTTGAGCCCGATGTCTCTCGGGCGCACGGTGTCCGGGAACCGGAATTCCAGCCGCAAGGCCCCGGATTTCCGTAACTCATCTCGCGCTGCCGCGGGTATCGGGACCCGGATGCGATTGGCGGCGTATGCCTTGAGGCGCAAGGTCGCCGCCGGGATGCCGTTCACTGAAATCTCGATATCCTGCTTGGGATGAGCGGGCGAGACCAGCGCGTTGGCTTCGATCAGGATGCTATGGATGCCGTCGCTCGAGGTCCGGAGGACGACTTTCGCCGCCGGGCCCATCGACCAGGTTCCCCAGGTCTCCGGCTCGAACCAGCCGGTGGCCAGATAAGCGACGCCGCCGCCGGATTTCGAGAACCGAATCCGCTCGCCGATCCCGATTGCCGGAAGGACATCCGCCAGCTTCAGCTCCTTGTCGAGATGGCCACACGCGCGGCAGCGTTTCCAACCGGGGGCCACCAGGTAGAGCCCATCGATGCGTGCCAACAGGTCGGTCTCGGGATCCAGGTGCAGGATGGCGGACTGGCGTTGGGTCGGATCGAGCACATAGAGCGAGTCGGCCTGGTAGCGCCCCGTGTTCAATGTGAGCGATGCATTTCCCCGCGCGCGCTGGTACGCGCTCGGATTGAAGCGGGCGAGATAGACCGCGTCCGTGCCGAGCCCATACCGCCCAGCATACACCGAGAGCGTTCTCCAATGCGGGGAATAACTCATCATCGGGGGTATCCAACGAACCTTCCGGTATCTGGCAGCGGCTTGGGTCCAAAACGGATCTTTCAATGGCGTATACCATTCCGTCGCCGGCTCCGCCATCAGCTGGTTCCGGATTCCCTGCCATCCGGCCTTGGTATCGATCACTTGAACGGTAAGGGCGACGGCAAGCAATGAGATCGCGGTCCGGGATCTGTTGCCGCGAACGGTGATGAAGATAATCGTCAATACCAATCCATAGAACACGGGCCAGAACATCCGATCCGAGGTGCGAAGTAAGTTTGCGGTGCGCAACAAGGGTTCGGGCAGCGGAAGCCCGATTTCCAGCGATCCGATTCCCAGCTTGTGGGATAGCGCAAACAGAGAGAGGCCCGTCAAGGCTCCCACAAGCATCACCCGCTGCTTTATCGCCGCCGCCAGACCGACCCGCCCATTGATCAACACGGGCAAGGCGCAGAGGGCCAAAATGATGATCCCGAGACCGAGATAATGGAAGCCTTCGTACTTCGTTCGCGGCAGGTCCTTCAATACATACGACCAACCATTGGCGTCCAGAATGGAAAGCAGGTTCATTCGATACTGGCCGTACCCGCTTACCGAAACCCCACTTCCCGCCGTGAAATAGCCGGACTGCCAACAGGCAAGTCCGATTATTGCCGAGATCCCGGCGAGCTCCATCACAGTGAGCCTGGCGGGTCGTTCCTGCCGGACCCATCCCCGAGTCGAGTCGGCCAGCCACAGAACCGCAACCATCGCCAGCAAATAGGGGTGCACCAGGGCGGCAACCACCAGGACGAGGACCCAAGCTGCGGTACGCAGGCGCCGGCTCGATCGGAGCGACAGATAGAGGGCCGCAAGGATCAGAAAATGCCCGGCCAGGCTGGAATGGACTTGCAGGCGCCAGATCATCGGCGGCGCGAAGACAAACAAGCCGGTGCCCAGGAAACGAACGGCGGGATGCCGCGAGACCAGGCCGACCAGCTTCCAGGCAAGCCAGGCCTGGAGGACGAAGCAGGCAAACAGCCACAGGCCGAAGTATTGAAAGGTCTCGGGCAGCAGTGATGAGAAGGGTTTGAAGAGAAACGCCAACAGAGGGATCGAGTCGGAGAACAGAATGGCATTGCTCAGCTCGAGGCCATAGTCGGGATTCAGGCCGATGGGAAACGACCAATCGGAATTGCGGAAGAAATGCCAGCCGAGATAATGCTGGGCCGGATCTTCGGAGGATACCCACGCCATAAAGTCGGGATTGCGAGAGGAACGCCAGCCGAAATAATGCGGGGATGGATATCCGGAGGATAGCCACGCGATATTGGTCGGTCTTAATACCCGTGGCCCGACGATGAGAAAAAAGGCAGCCATGCCCAGCAGGAACGGCATGGCAGCAATGGCAACATCCTTATTCCATGCAGTTCTCACGTCAGAACCTCCCTCCGGTATCGGGGGGGAAGTATAATTTCAGGTCCATCGATCACTCCTGCGGCTCATAGATATGCCGGACGAGAAACACCGGCCGCCGCTTGGCTTCGAGATAGGTTCTCCCCAGATACTCGCCGATGATGCCGATTCCCATGAGCTGGAGACCGCCGAGGAAGGTGATGGCAACCAGCAGCGGGACATAACCGGGGGTGTCGATTCCGAAGATCAAGACCCTCAAGACGATAAAGGAAGCGTACAGGAACGAGGCCAGCACCATCAGGGTGCCGAGATAGGTCCAGATCCGCAACGGCAAGGTGCTGAAGCCCGTAAGACCCTCCAGCGCGAAATTCCACAGCCGCCGGCCGTTGAACTTGCTGGAACCGGCCGCACGCTCCGGACAGGCGTAATCGACGCACGTGGTCCGGAAACCCACCCAGGCGAACAGCCCTTTCATGAATCGCCTGGATTCCGGCAACTCGTTCAGCGCCTCGACTACGGTGCGATCCATCAGTCGGAAGTCACTCACGTTTTCCGGGATCATGGGCTCGGCGATCCGATTATAGATACGGTAGAACCAAGTAGCTGATATTCGCTTGGCCCGTGAGTCCGTGTCGCGGCCGACTCGACGGGCGAGAACGACGTCGTAACCCTGTCGCCACTGTTCGATCATCTCGAAGATAAGCTCGGGCGGGGCTTGTAGGTCGACATCGATCGGCACCACGACCTGTCCTTTCGCGATCCGCATTCCGGCAGTCAGCGCGGCTTCCTTGCCGAAGTTACGGCTGAGGTCGACCACCCGCACGCGGGTATCCTGTTGCTGATGTTCGAGAAGGCGCTCCAGGGTAGCATCCGAGCTGCCGTCGTTTACGAAGACAACTTCCAGACGTACCGAAGACTCGCCGTCGACCATCCGCTCTACCCGGTCGAGGAAGGGGCCGACCGTTTCGGCCTCGTTATACACCGGAACCACCAGTGATACCGAGATCGTCGGGCAGGCATCGAAACTTCGTCTCTCGTTGTCGGATACCCGAGTACACATGAGGTTTATAAAACCGGAAAAACAAGCCCATCCGACAAGTCTAAAATAGACTCCAGATTTGAGACACCCCTTGAGGGCACCTTAGAGAAATCCTATAGAGGCTGTCTAAAAACTAACCTATTGATTTTCTAACGGCATTGATTTTCGGCTGGCTCCTCAGGCTCCAGCGTGGGAGCAGACCTGGTCCCGACGGAGGAGGGATCTGATGCTCCAGCGTCGATTAAGTGCCTCGGTAGGCTAACAGCCAACGCCGATCAGCACAGAGGAGCTGCGTCCGCTGGAGCGGACAAGATGGCGTTCGAGCGCGAGAACGGAGCCTGGTCGATCAGGCGCTTAAGGAAGCCACTGGCGGCGGTTGCTGACTGGTCCTTGAGGAGCTCCACGTAGACCCGGCGGGTGGCGCGATCAATGGCGGCGAACAGGTCGCGGCGTTGGTCCTGGTCCGGCAGTTGAGGCCGGTCCTTCACATCCACGTGCACAAAGCCCAGTGCGTACGCTTTGAAGGTCTTGACCGGCGTCTTGGTGCCTTCCTCCTTGGGCATCAGCGCCTTGAGGTTAAAAACGCCGTGGCGGCGCAGACAGCGGTCCAGGCCCGAGCGGGAGACCTCGGGATGAATAATGGGTCACCGCCAGCAGGTCATCCAGGGGCAGCAGGAGCGTCTCACGCAAGGCCACCACCACCGCCTCCTGGGCCGCACTGAGGGTGGCGTGGAGCCGCCGCGGACGGTGTGAGGCATCCGCCGTGCCTTCCCGTTGGCGCCATTTGGCGACCGTGTGGCGGTTGAGCCCATAGACTTCAGCGAGTTCCCGGTTGCTCACCGACTCGGGCTGGGTCTGTAATTCCAGACGAATAGCGGGGGTCGTGCGGGCGTTCTGGTGCAGCTGGATGTTCATGGTGCGTGATGACTCTAATCAAGGATTCGTGGTAGGGTAAGAACTCGGTCAAACACCGCCGATCTACCCCTCGCCTGCCTTCGCGTTTCCCTCCGCTCCCTCCCCGGCAAGCAGGCGTAATACCGCTCTCGCCTGCAACAGAGGATAGCTCCTGCTCGGTATATAATCACACGGGACTTGACACTTCGAGAGTACTTGTGAACGGGCCTTGAGATGCGCCAGATTGTACTGGATACCGAAACCACGGGCCTGGAGCCGGCGGAAGGGCACCGCATCATCGAGATCGGCTGCGTCGAGCTCGTCGACCGCCGTCTGACCCGCAACAATTTTCATCAGTACCTGCGGCCGGACCGGGAAATTGACCAGGGGGCCGTGCAGGTTCACGGCATTACGGACGAGTTCCTGCGCGATAAGCCGCGCTTTGCCGACATCGCGGAGGATTTCATCGGCTACGTCCGAGGTGCTGAGCTGATCATCCACAATGCGCCCTTCGATGTCGGCTTTCTGAACCATGAGCTGGATCTGTGGCGGGAGGACGCGGAGCCCATCGATAAGCTGTGTCGAATCACGGATACCCTGGTCATGGCAAGGTCTCTACACCCTGGGCAGCGCAACAGTCTCGATGCTCTGTGTAAGCGCTACGAGGTGGACAACTCGCAGCGGGACCTGCATGGCGCTTTGCTGGACGCGGAGATCCTGGCCGACCTTTACCTCGCCATGTCGGGAGGACAAGTCAGCCTGGCCCTCGGGGCCCAGGATGGGTCGGGGAGAGGTGGAGTAGGTGCAGGGCCGCACCGGCTTACGGCACCCCGGCCGCCCCTGATGGTGGTGCGGGCGGACGCGGAGGAGTCGGCCGCCCACCAGGCCCGGCTCGCCGCGATCGAGGCGGCGAGCGGCGGAGAATGCCTGTGGCTTAAGACATGGATGGGTTGAGGTCCAGGTATCAAAGTACCGCTAACATGGGAATCATGTGGACTATCTCACGCGCTGCTGACGGTCACTCATCGTGGCACGGGTAAGGACGGCCTCCATGGCCTCCGGGTCGCGTAGCTCGATGTGTTTGCGATCGACCTTCAACAGACCGTCGTCCTGGAACCTGGTGAACAATCTGCTGACGGTTTCCACGGCCAACCCCAGATAGTTGCCGATCTCGTAGCGAGACATACTCAGGTAAAAGTCGGTGGGGCTCAGGCCGCGTTTGCGCAGGCGTTTCGATATGCTCAGGAGAAACGCGGCGAGGCGCTCTTCGGCGCTCTTCTTGCCGAGCAAGAGCAGCAGCTCCGTATCATGGCCGATTTCCTTGCTGAGCAACCGGTACAGCTGGTGCTGCAGAGAGGGAATCGTGCTGCTCAACGTTTCCAGGCGGGAGAAGGGGACCTCGCAGATCGCGGAGGTCTCCAGGACCTTCGCCGAGCAGGTATGTACCTCCTTCTCGATGGCGTCCAAGCCGATAAGCTCGCCGGGGAGGTGAAACCCGAGCACGTGTTCGCCGCCCTCGGGGCTCGGCGCATAGGTCTTGACCGATCCCGTCTTGACGACATACAGGGAGTGAAAACGCTCACCGTTGCGAAAGACATAATCGCCTCGGTGCAACGGGCGGGCGCGCTTGACAATACCGTCCAGCCGTTCGACGTCGTCCGACGTCAGACCCATCGGAAGGCAAAGCGTGGCGAGGCTGCAATTCTTGCAGGCTACCCGCAACGCCTCGAATGAAATCACTTTAGACGCAGTCAATCGCTGGATCCCCGCTCAAGCCTGCCGCTATTTTGCAGGTTCATTTGACCTGGATCAAGCAACGTCGTTCCCTCGGCCGCCGACAGGTACGACGGCTTAACTTGCAGGATTGTTCTTGATTCAGGCCCGTCTCTCCCGCTCCTGGTTGCGTGTGAACGACCAGAACCCCAACGCCAGCAGGCCGATCCAGCCCGCGGCGAGCCAGCCGATGATCCCGTCGTAGTTCCCTGCCAACCAGGCGTTCGGCGATGCCTGGTTGCCGTCGGTCAGGTGGCGGGTCACCTGTATCACGAAGATCCAGCCGGCATGCAGGCCCATACACCAACCGATGTGTCCGCTGCGCTCCCGCACCAGGGCCAGAAAGACACCGACCAGGAACAAGGCCGCCATGGAATCCAAGTGCTTCCATTGGAAGACGTTGGTGAAGACCTGGACGAACATCTGCCCGGTCCCGAGCCAATCGAAGGCCGTGCCCTCGGGCAGGGCATGAGGCTTCATGAAATGGACCAGGGTGAATAGAAAGGACGACCAGAGGATCGCGGAGCCTACACCACCACGCCGCCGAATGGCTGAATAGAGGGCGCCGCGAAAGAAGGTCTCCTCCAAAAGACTGGTGAGCAGACCGCCGATCAGGACTTGGACCGACTTTCTGAGGAGCACGGGTAGCCAATCCACCCCTGCCACATGGAGTACCCGGATCTCCAGCAGCAGCAGATTGAGAACCAGGACCAGCAGGATGGCAACACCGAGCAGCCAACCCCGCCCCAGGGCGCCCAAAAACCGCGCGCGGGAAACCCCGTACCCGAGTGCTGTGCGATCGTTCAGGTGCATCGCCTTGAGGAAGGGCCAGAGGCCGATCAGAATGAAGACCTGCGCAAGGCGACCCATGACCCGGTGGGGGTCATAGGCGATCCAGCCCGTCTGCATCAGCGGATAGGTGAGGAGGGCACCCAAGATCAGACAGCCGAAGAGGTAGAGAAAGAAGATGCCGGTTTCACGCATCGTGTTTCGCTTCCGTTTGGAAATAAGAGGGGGGCCTAAGAACAAAGAGCCTGTCTGGAAAAAACGTAATACATTGATTTTTAGGCAGTCTCTAAAAAAATCGCTTGACAAGCAGGAAAAAGGTTTAACGCCCCCCGTAGTTGATAGCGTAGAATGAAAAGTTAAGCAATAAGGATTTGCCTGCGACAGGCAGAACCGCACGGGAGACCGAAGCACGGAGGAACTGGCTCATCAATACCATCGTTCGGCAAGACAAGCGGGTTTTTTTAATAGACGGGCATTTCATCGAGGGAATGTCTCGTACCGCACGCGAAGCCCAGTTCGGGATGCTGGCGGTAGATCTGCAGCGATACGGCGCGCGAGGGTAAATCACCGCGATTGCGCAGTTCTATGAACTGGTGATTCCGGGCCTGATCCTGACGCGGCACGTCTTCAGAGGCCTAGAACGCCCGCTCTTCTGCGACGGCAGCATGCAGGGTGATGGGGACAAGCTCGTCTACACGCGAAAACCGGCCTTCGATTTCGAGTGGACAGGCGGGCCGGAGGGCCATCCAACGCGCCGCGAAGTTCCAGCCGGCAAGGTGTTCGCGGTGATCATCAGCCCGAACAAGAAGCACAGAGATCCTTTTCCAGAAGTCGCTGGCTGGATTCATCACTGGAACTGGGTGGATGAAGATTCGGGGCTTGCTGAAGCCCCAATACACTGGGTCGATAGATACACCGAGAAACTGTGGACCAGGAGGGAATGATGCACGCGACGGTAGCAGCACAAGAAGCGGCGGGTCTGGAGTCGCTCCGGGCTTTTGTCGCTGAGAATTTCCAAGAATTCAGGCCTTTCGCCTACTATGACAAGCACTTGGACTGCATCCGCGTGCAGATCCGGGATTGCAGCGTTGCAGAGGAGCGCCTGAGCCGTATCTTCACGATCCTGAAGCCCATGCATGCCGAGACCCTAGAGTACGTAGGGTTCACCGTCAAGGGCGTGTGTCACCTGTTCGACCGGTTGGGCATCGAACCTTCCGGTGTGATCCGTTTGGCGGAAATCCTTGACGAGATCGTCAAGAAGTTCCCGGATCGGGCGGTGCGCTTAGTGAAAGAGGAGGTCATGCGCAACCGTGTAATGCAGGAGCTGTCCGTAGACTTCGCCGAAGCCGCGTAGGAAAGGGTCAAACCACCCTGAAACCCGGGGAGCGTACCCGCTTCCCGGGTTTTTTTGTTTGACGCGCCAAGCGTGATTGAGCGCATCCCGGACGGGGCGACGATGATGACCCCGATTTCTCATGTGATGGGCTCCATGCCATGTGCGGCATAGCCGGGTATATCATGCGCGACGGCGCCAGGCCGGACCCCCGTGAGTTGGGGCACATAATCGATGCCCTCGCTCATCGCGGCCCGGACGATCACGGTATCCACACGAGCGGACCCGTCGGGCTGGCCCAGGTCCGCCTATCCATCATCGGATTGGCGACCGGGCACCAGTTCATACCGCCTGTTCCCATTCGTTTTCCCTGGAAGCGGTGGGGTGAGACCGCCATATTCCACGCTAAATCCTATACCACGTGGGATGAGGAGGAAGATTTTATGCTCAATTTAGGAAAAATTGTGTCGTCCTGTCCCTTTTGATCTGAAAATCCAGGAATACTTTCACACCCTCTCCAGCGTGGGAACGGCATCTTGTCCGCTCCCGCGGACGCAGCTCCTCTGTGCTGATCGGCGTTGGCTGTTAGCCTACCGAGGCGCTTAATCGACGCTGGAGCGTTAGATCCCTCCTCCGTCGGGACCAGGTCTGCTCCCACGCTGGAGCCTGGGGAGCCAGCCGAAAATCAATGCCAGTAGAAAATCAATAGGTTAGTTTTTAGACAGCCTCTTAGAAGCTGTCTGGTTTGATTTGGCGCGGTTTGGGGGGCTCCCTTCGGACGCGGCGAGAAGCGACCAGCTGCGTTGTTGCGCGAGCTTGAAAGAGGACCGGCTATTCCTGCGCTCGCGCGCCTCGCATCTGACCGCTTCTCGCCTCGCTGAGAACGCAAAATAAGGCGAAATGGGGTACCAGGGGTAATGATTTCCTCAAAAAAAGCAACTATAAGGCGATCGTAACCTGCACATCAGGCAACAATTCGATACCATTCCCCACGCTGGCTTCACGGGTATTTGATCGCCGATCTGCTCAGCGAACAGTGCGGGGGTGTGAAACCCACAGGCGCCGAGGAATTGCTGCGCGCTGAGGACCGGATCGGCCACACCCGGTCGGTACCGGCACTTGAAGCAGGTGGTAAATCAGAAGCTGTTTGGTCAAAACGGATCCTAGCGTCGTGTTGCGTTACGCCAGGCTCGACGCCGTGCTCCGCCAGGCGCTTTCGCGCGCGGCTTAACACAACCCACGCAAAGCGAGGTCCGCGCGGGCAAGCAGCAGGTTGGGCGATCTAGGAGTAGGTTGCGTTAAGACGCTGGCACCGGCGCCACAGAAGATCAGCGAGCTTTTGAGCGTCGCAACGCAACACGTCCGGTCCCCCAAACAGCGCCAAATAATTCGGGATCACTTTTAACCAGACAACTTCTCAGAGGAGGGCTCGGAGTGAATAGGTTCAATCGTACTGTTACAGGATGGGTGTTGTGCGCAGGCCTCCTGCTGGCGGGCAGTGTGTTCGCCGGGCCTGAAGCGGTGAAGGGCAGTGCTTCAGCGACCATAAAACAGACCAGCGAGCGCATGCTGGCGGCGCTCGAGCGACAACGCCCGGCGCTCGAGCGCAATCCTTCCCGGATCTACGGCTTGGTGGACCAGATTTTGGTTCCCCACTTCGACTTCGAGCGGATCACTCGAGCCGCCGTCGGCAAACAGCATTGGGGCAAGGCGACTCCGACTCAGCGACGGGCCTTGATCCAGGGGTTCCAGGAGCTGCTGATTCGTACCTACGCCAAGGCGCTGTTGAATTACTCCGGTCAGAAAATCCGCTACCTGTCGGAGACGCCCGGTCGCCATTCCTCCGTGAGGGTCTTCACCGAGGTGCGGGAGCCGGGTGCGGACCCTGTCCCAGTCAACTACAAGGTCCACAAGAAGGGCGGGGTCTGGAAGGTCTTCGACGTGAAAATCGATAGTGTCAGCCTGGTGTCGAACTATCGCGGCAGCTTCAATGCCGAGATTCGCCGCAACGGCATCGAGGGCCTGATCAGCCGTATCAAGGAAATGAACACGAAGGGCAAGCAATGAGCGGGACTCGGATCGTCCTCCGAAAGCGCATTTGAAGTCGGTGGACAAGTTTCTCATCACCGGCGGCACATCGCTCAACGGCGAGATCCGGATCGCCGGCGCCAAGAATGCGGCGCTCCCGATCCTGGCTGGTACCCTGCTCGCCGACGGCAAGATAACCCTGATCAATGTCCCTCATCTGCGCGACATCAGGACCACGATGGGGTTGCTCAGGTCTATGGGGGCGATCCTCAGGGTCAGGGAACGCGGGTGCATCGAAGCGGATGCACGGGAGATCACGCGTTTCTCGGCACCCTACGAGTTGGTCAAGACGATGCGGGCCTCGATCCTGGTGTTGGGACCCTTGGTGGGGCGCTTCGGGCGTGCCGATGTCTCTCTCCCCGGCGGTTGTGCCATCGGTGCCCGGCCGGTCAATCTGCACCTCGAGGGTCTGCGTGCCATGGGCGCGGAGGTCAGCGTAGAGAACGGCTATATCCGCGCCCGGGCGGAGCGATTGCACGGTGCCCGGCTGGTCCTGGAGCTGGTCACCGTGACGGGTACCGAGAACCTGATGATGGCCGCCGCCCTGGCCGATGGTGAGACAGTGATCGAGAACGCGGCCCGGGAGCCTGAGATCACGGACCTGGCGGAGTTCCTCAACGGCATGGGCGCGAAGATCAGGGGCGCGGGTACCGATCGCATCCGGGTGGAGGGCGTCGAGCGGCTCGGGGGGACCAGCTACCGGGTCCTGCCGGACCGTATCGAGACCGGGACCTACTTGGTGGCAGCGGCCATTACCGGGGGGCGCATTCTGTGCCGGGATACGCGTCCGGATCTGCTCGATGCAGTGCTGATCAAGCTCCGGGAGGCCGGGGCCCGCATCGAGACCGGACCCGATTGGATCCTGTTGGATATGGTGGGGAGGCGCCCCCAAGCGGTCGATGTGCACACGGCTCCGCATCCGGCGTTCCCCACCGACATGCAGGCCCAGTTATGTGCCTTGAACAGCGTGGCCGAAGGCGTTGGGACCATTACCGAGACGGTGTTCGAGAACCGTTTCATGCACGTGTTGGAGCTGCAGCGTATGGGGGCGGACATTCAGCTGGAGGGAAACGTCGCCGTCTGCCGTGGCGTGGAACAGCTGACCGCCGCCCCGGTGATGGCCACCGACCTGCGCGCATCGGCCGGTCTGGTGCTGGCGGGACTGGTGGCGAAAGGGGAGACGCTGGTGGACCGCATTTATCACATCGACCGCGGCTACGACAACATCGAGGAGAAACTGGCGACCCTGGGGGCGCGTATCCGCCGTATCTCGGGATGACGGACCGGATGTCACAACCAGGCCTATGGAATTCATCGATTCGCTGACAATCGCCCTGTCCAAGGGCCGTATCTTCAAGCAGGCGTTGCCCCTGCTGGCCCATGCCGGGATCGAGCCCTACGGGGATCCGGAGCAGAGCCGTAAGCTGATCTTGGAGACCAACCAGCCGCGCGTAAAGCTGGTGATCATCCGGGCCGGCGACGTGCCCACTTACGTGCAATACGGTGCCGCGGACCTGGGGGTGGCGGGCAAGGACGTGCTCATGGAGCACGGGGGCGCCGGATTGTACGAGCCGCTCGATTTGCGTATCGCCCGCTGCCGCCTGATGGTCGCGGGTGTGCCGGACGCAGACCCGGGTTCGGATCGATTACGCATCGCCACCAAGTATGTCGCGAGTACCGAACGCCATTTCGCGGCCAAGGGGCAACAGGTGGAGATCATCAAGCTCTACGGCTCTATGGAGCTCGCGCCCCTGGTGGGGCTTTCCGACCTGATCGTCGATCTGGTGGAGAGCGGCAGCACCCTCAAGGCCAACGGACTGGTGCCCCTGGAGCATATCGCGAACATCAGCGCCAGGCTGGTGGTCAACAAGGCGGCCTGGAAGATGAAGCACGCGTCCGTAATGGCCCTGCTGGCCATACTGTGCGCGGCGGTCGAGCAAAATCCAACAGTGCGGGGCTAATGCGGATTTCGACCGATTTGCGTTGATTCGCGTTCATTTGCGGCAAAAGAATCATCCCCGACCGGATTTGAAAATGGCTGAAATTAGTCGCTTGTCCACTGCGGACCGGGATTTCGAACAGCGTCTCGAGGCCCTGTTGGCTTGGGAGTCGGTCTCCGATGCCGAGATCCAGGAGCGCGTGGATGCCATCATCAAGGCCGTCCGCGAGGGCGGGGATGCGGCCTTGCTGGACTACACGCGCCGGTTCGACCGCTGGCAACCCCGAACTGCCGCGGACCTGGAAATCCCGGCGGCCAGGATCGAGCAGGCCCGGAACGGCGTTTCCGCGGTGGAACGCGCTGCCTTGGAGCTCGCGGCCAAGCGCATCCATGACTACGCGGAACACCAGCAGCTCACGGACTGGAGCTTTCACGACGACCACGGCACCCTGTTGGGTCAGAAGGTGACCCCGCTAGATCGGGTGGGGCTCTATGTTCCGGGGGGGAAGGCGGCCTATCCGTCCTCAGTACTCATGAACGCCATTCCGGCCAAGGTGGCGGGGGTCGCGGAGCTGATCATGGTGGTACCAACGCCGGCGGGAGAGCTCAACGACCTGGTACTGACCGCCGCTCATATCGCCGGGGTAGACCGCGTATTCGCCATCGGCGGTGCCCAGGCGGTGGCGGCCTTGGCCTATGGGACCGAGCGAATGCCTGCGGTGGATAAGATCGTGGGTCCGGGGAACATCTATGTGGCCACGGCAAAGCGCGCTGTCTTCGGCCAAGTCGGCATCGATATGGTCGCCGGTCCCTCGGAGATCCTGGTGCTGTGTGACGGCGGGACGGACCCGGACTGGATCGCCATGGACCTCTTCTCCCAGGCCGAGCACGACGAAGATGCTCAGGCCATCCTCCTGTCTTGGGACGGGGAATTTCTGGACCGTGTCATGGCCGCCATCGACCGCCTGCTGCCGACCATGGAACGCCGGGACGTCATCACGGCCGCCCTAGGCCGATGCGGCGCCCTGATCCGGAGTCGGAACCTGGAAGAAGCGGTCAGGATCGTCAACCGGATAGCGCCCGAGCACCTGGAGCTTTCGGTGGAACACCCGGAGACACTGGTCCCCGAGATCCGTCATGCCGGGGCCATCTTCATGGGACGCTATACGGCCGAAGCCCTGGGCGACTACTGTGCCGGGCCGAACCATGTGCTGCCAACCTCGCGCACCGCCCGCTTCTCCTCGCCGCTCGGGGTCTACGATTTCCAGAAGCGCTCGAGCCTGATTATGGCCTCCGCCCAGGGTGCCGAGACCCTGGCGCGGACGGCCTCGGTCCTGGCCCGCGGGGAGGGCCTGACCGCGCACGCACGCTCCGCTGAGTATCGAGGGAATGCGTAGCTCCGATGTCAGACCGCAGAAAACAAGACCTCATTTCCGGGAATATTGCTGTCACTGCAAGCGCAGTGCGTTTGTTACCATCAACGAAAGGATGATTCTTCGTCAAGCCAAAACCATAAGCGGCAGCAAGTTCAAAGACCGATGATTGTGGCTCATAGGAGAAAAGCTGCCGGGATCTTGCTAAGCCGGATTCAAGAAGACCTTTGTCACGGATACCTGAACTTCCACCGTGCTTAGCAAGCAGCATTCCATGAACTGAAATGGCAACTTCATCCAAGATCCATCGAGGCTCGGTCATTTGGCAAGTTCACGAAAGGCATTGCGGTATCTTTTCAACACTTTTTCAACAGCTTGAATCTGGGACTCGAAATCTGTCGGGTCCCGACACTTACAAGATATTGGCGCACCCTTTGTCACAGAAGATGAAGTGGCACCACTGCGGGCGGCGTGACCTGGACCTGAGGCCCATGCCAGACGGATAAGGTGAAAAATGTCAAAACTATCGGTTAAGTCGGCAACTCACATCAAATCTCTACAAGCAAATAAAGGATTGAAATCGGTATGAAATCCAAGTGGCTCAAGGCGGCTATCGACATCGATCGTCCGGTTCTGATCTTCTTATTCTTTTTTCCTTGGTCTATTTGGTTTATCTATAGAACATCATTTACGATCGACGATATCCGCTATTTTTGTCTTCTCGATGACGCCATGATATCGATGGCGTACGCAAAGAACCTGGTCAATGGATATGGTCTCAACTGGGCCAGGTTCGGAGAACCCGTGGAGGGATTTACTACTCCACTGTGGACATTCTTGATGATCCCCGTCAATGCATTGCCTGTTGGGCTCAACTACAAAAGCCTGTTCATTCAGATTTTTTCAATGATATTATTGGCTCTTAACATATTGATGATACGTGAGTTGATGGTCACTCACTTCGGCTTCGGGACGAAAAGATACTGGTTTCCGGCTGCTGCGCTTACCGCTTCTTACTATCCCCTGAACTTCTGGGCCTTCCAGGGGATGGAGACCGGATTACAAGTGCTCTTGGTTACTTTATCTGTTTATCTTGCCTTCAATGTCATCGAAAAGAGATCCAGTCCCATTACGCTGCTTTCGCTGTTTGCGGTTGCTTATCTGGTACGGATGGATATGCTGCTGTTGGTTTTGGTCATTCTCGGTTTCATTGCTTACCAACCTGGCTTTATCCATGTAAATAAGCGCTCCTGGTTGATTGGCTTTACGATTTTCGGTATGACGATTGTGTCATATTCAATCTTCCGCTGGATATATTTTCATGAGCTGCTTCCGAATACCTACTATCTGAAGCTGACGGGGGTTCCTCTCGAGATTCGTGCTCTGAGAGGACTGTATGTTTTCGTCAATATTTTTTTTCTTCCGATATCAATACCCCTGCTGCTCATCATAGCCGGCACCATACCGCTCGTGCGGATCCGACCAAAGCTCGGGTTACCGCTCTTGATTATTGGAATCTGTTTCGGTTACTCGATCTATGTCGGCGGTGATGTCTGGGAGTATACCAATGTCGGTGCGAATCGATTTGTCACCGTTGCCATGCCCATGTTATTCGTATTGTTCAACGCATTGTTGAACCAGGGATTGAGCTATTTGGATCAAAGCAAAAAACCATCGCTATCTCGGGATCGCGCCGTGATAATTTCCGTCTCACTTGTCTTTTCTTTGTTTTTTAATGGTTTTTTTCTGTCTCGCTGGGGTCTTGAAGCAGAGTTCAAGAAACTTACTGTTATCCAACACCCTACTTATATTGCCGGTCTTAGACGGATTATTAGCAAATCTATGGAATTGCAAGCCTGGTTACAACCGGCGTCTATTGTGGCGACTGTTTGGGCTGGTATTCCGGCCTATTTTACGGATTTTCGAATGGTGGATCTTTTAGGATACAATGAAAAGACAATTGCCGGAATGAATGCTCTACTCCCTGAAGATTTTAGAAACTATTGGCCGGGGCATAGGAAAAGTGATAGTCCTTATATCCTGGCCAAATATAAACCTGACTTTTTCTTTTTTGTAAAGGATGATTTTGGAACGGATGATTTGTTGCGGAGTCGAGGTTATAAATACGAAGATGAAATTAGGGGTTGGCTAAAGGGTAGTGGTTAATATTTAAGTGTAAACAACGAAAAGCTCAATGCCATTAAGTTAGCTGCTGACCGCTTGTCGTGGTCGATCAGGATGCGCAAGAGAAAACGACGAAGCGCACGCATCGGCGCGAAAAAGATCCCTCCCTTCGGTCCGGGATGACAATTTCGCGCGGATTCGCGTGATTCGTCGTTTCTCCTCTTGTTTGGCGACCGGTAAATGGCATTGAGTTGAGAGGGAGCATCCGTACTAGGTTCTAGTCGTTCGCGGGGAGGTCCGTTCTTCCATGGGAACGTATGACCTTTGCGCATACCCCGTATAGATCTGCCGGGGCCGGGAGATCTTCTGCGCGGGGTCATTCAGCATTTCCGTCCATTGCGCCAGCCAACCCGCGGCCCGTGGGATGGCGAACAGCACGGGAAACATATCGGTAGGGAAGCGCATGGCCTGCAGGATGATCCCACTGTAGAAATCTACATTGGGGTACAGCTTGTAGGAGATGAAATAGTCATCCTCCAATGCGATTCGCTCCAGCTCCAGGGCGATATCGATCAGTGGATTGCCACCGGTCACTTCGAATACGTCATAGGCCACCTTCTTGATGATGCTGGCCCGCGGGTCATAGCTGGAGTAGACGCGATGACCGAAGCCCATGAGCCGGATTTCGCCCTTCTTGACCCGCTCGACGTATTGGGGAACGGCGGCTACGGAGCCGATTTCCTCCAGCATCCTTAAGACGGCTTCATTGGCGCCTCCGTGCAGGGGACCGAACAGGGCGGCGGCGGCGGCCGCAACCGCACTGTAGGGGTCTACCCGTGAGGAACCGACACTGCGCATGGTAGCGGTGGAGCAATTCTGTTCGTGATCGGCATGCAGCAGAAAGAGTACATCCAAGGCCCGGGATAGGGCCGGAGGCACCTCATAGTCACGCTCGTTCATGTAATCGAGCATGTAGAGGAAATTGCCGGCGTACCCCCGGCTGATATCCGGGTAGTTATGGGGCCGGCCGATGCGGACCCGATAGGCAAAGGCGGCAATCGTCGGCAGCTTTCCGAGAATACGCCAGATCTGCTTTTCCCGAATCTCGGGGTCGTTCACGTTCCTGGCCTCCGCATGAAACGTGGACATGGCGGCTACCGAGCTGATCAGGATCCCCATCGGGTGGGCGTCGTAGCGGAAGGATTCGATGATCTGGACCAGGTTCTCGTGGATATAGGTATGCCGCATGATGCGGTTGGTCCAATGCTCGAGCTCTTCCTTGGTCGGTAACTCACCATAGAGCAGGAGATAGGCGCACTCGAGAAAGCTGCTCTTTTCGGCCAGCTCTTCGATAGGATAGCCTCGATATCTGAGGATGCTCTTTTCCCCGTCGATGTAGGTGATCGAGCTGGCACAGGCCGCCGTATTCATGTAGGCGGGGTCGTAACTCATGATCCCAAAATCATCGGGGTCCAATTTGATCTGGCGCAGGTCGGGGGCACGGATGCTGCCGTTTTCTATCGGGATCTCGTAGGTTTTGCCGCTGCGGTTGTCGGTGATGGAAAGGGAATCTTTCTTCATGCTCATTTTCCTCGGATGGAGGTTTGATCTTGTTCGATGTAAGGGCCTGTCCGGCTTACAACTGTCGCTCCCTCACTACGGATGCACAGCCGGACCGGCTCCGAAAACGGAAAACGGGGGGTGCGCCACAATACCATTAAGTTAAACCATCGTAATTGTTCAACCCCCCCATTATTTTTGCCATCCACGGCACCTGGGATTCCGGCAACAGTTACCGGAATGACGCGGTGGGAGCCGAACGAGCCGGCCTCATAGGCCTTAAGTTAATGGCATTGGGACGTACCGAGTCGCTATCAATCCTGGAATTTCTTCACACACAGCGATGCGTTCGTGCCTCCGAAACCAAAGGAGTTCGACAACGCATAATTGATATCGATATCGGTAACCCGCTCGCGGGCGAGCTTGAGCCCCGCGCACTTGGGATCCACCGCTCGGATATTCAATGACTCATGGATGAATCGTCCCTTTATCATCAGCAGCATCATAATCAGCTCCGCGGCCCCGGCCGCCCCCATCATATGCCCGGTAAGCGATTTCGGGGCGGTGACCCAGGGGCCGTCCTCGCCGAATACGCTCACGATCGCCTCTGCCTCTTTCGCGTCTCCTACCGGCGTGCTCGTCGCATGGGGACTGATCAGATCGACATCCTTCGGGTTTATCCCCTCCATCGCTATCCGCATGGCCCTGACGGCACCCTCACCGGAGGGCTCGGTCATGTGGTGTCCATCGGAGGTAGCGCCGTAACCGACGATCTCTCCGTAAATCCGGGCCCCGCGTGCCAGCGCATTCTCCAGGGTCTCCAGAATCACGATGGCGGCCCCACCGCTGATAACGAAGCCGGCCCTGTCTTCATCGAAAGGGCGGCTCGCCGTTTCCGGGGAATCATTCAAGTTCGATAATGCCGGCATGGCATCGAACATGACCGATTGGGTCCAATGGAGGCCTTCGGCGCCCCCGGCGATCACGCAATCCTGGCGTCCCGTCCTCACCATCCACCAAGCTTCGCCGATATTGTGCGCGCTCGTCGCGCACGCCGACGAAATCGAGAAGCTCGCTCCTTTGATCTCCAAGCTGGTTCCGACCGTGGCGGAGCAGGAGCTCGCCATTGTCTTCGGGACCCAGCGCGTACCCGCCCTTTTCGGTCCTTTCTCAAGGGCGGCATTCACGGCATCGACCACATCTTCGGTGGAAGGACCGCCGGCACCGATGAGCAGTCCGGTCATGGGATGCGATCGGATAGTATCGGGGAGCTCGGCATCCAGTAGTGCGGATTCCGCCGCTTGATAGGCCCAGCCTGCCTGCTCACCCATCCATTTATGTACCTTCAGGGAAAGACCTTCTTGATATCCTCGCTTGATTTCTCCGATCACATTCGACCGGAATCCCCGTTCTTTATATTCCGGACAATACACAATGCCGGATTTTCCCTCCATCATCGCTGCCGTTACGTCTTCTTTCGTGCCACCGAGTGGACCGACGATTCCCACGCCGGTTATGACTACTCTTCTGTACATAATCTGTTTTCTCTTTGTCGATTCAGGGGAAAAACCAGGGAAAAAGCATGGGCTGCCCACTAGCTGGCCCGCCGCCGGGGCGGTTGGCGGCACCTCAGTATTCGATTCAGCCCAATAGGTCGCGGACGCTTGACCATGACCATAACCAACAGCCCGTCTTGCCACCAGCCTGTCTCGTCACCCTGGTGGTTGCTCGCTCGACCCCTGGGAAGGCAGCTGCGAATTGCATCCAGGTCGGCGCATTCCACCAGGACGAGGCTTCCGATGAGAGACAGGCGGACCGGCAGCAGGCCCTCGTCCTTGAGCGATAGACTACAACACGGACGCCTCTAACGCACCCTGGTTTCGGGTTGGGGCAGGAGGGCCATGCAGGGCAACCGAATGATAAAAGGTTATATTTCAACCGTAATTATTATCCGGGACCTGACAGGTAGCCCTGGAAGGCCATGCGATGGCGGGAGATAAGGGTTTGAAGCTCCTTGCCGAGGATGCGTAAGATAGCTGTCAAAATCGGAGCTTACGGATGCAACGCCTGATACCAGACGCCGACTGCCTGCCGCATGCCCTCTACCGTGCCGAGCAGGTGCGTGCGCTCGATCGGACCGCCATCGAGGATCACGGCATCCCCGGGGCCGAACTGATGGAACGCGCGGGCCGTGCTGCTTACCGATTGCTGCGGCACCGCTGGCCGGATGCGCGTGTCATTACCCTGGTCTGCGGTATCGGTAATAACGGCGGTGATGGCTATGTAGTCGCTCGTTACGCGCAGACCGACGGGCTCGAGGTTCAGGTCCTACAGCTCGGGGATCCGCAACGGCTGCGGGGGGATGCCCTGACGATGGCGACGCGGTTTCAAGCAATGGGTGGAATCGTCGCACCCTTTCGAGGGCTGCCCGAATCCACGGATCTGATCGTCGATGCCATCCTGGGCACGGGGCTGGAGCGGGAAGTCGCCGGGGAGTGGGCCCAGGCCATCGATGCAATCAATGGGCACCCTGCCCCGGCCATCGCCATCGACATTCCCTCCGGGCTGCACTCGGATCTCGGGCGGATCCTGGGTACCGCGGTTCGGGCGGAGGCCACCATCAGCTTTATCGGGCTCAAGCAAGGCATGTTCACCGGCGCCGGACCCGATTGCTGTGGGAAGATCCGCTTCGACGCCCTCCAGGTACCGGCAACCGTCTATGCCCGGCACATACTCTCCGCTCGCCGGCTCGAGTGGACCCAGCTCGCCAGGCTCCTTGCGCGCCGACCACGCTCCGCCAACAAGGGGAGCTTCGGGCATGTGCTGGTGGTCGGCGGGGCGCGGGGTTACTCGGGTGCGGCGCGGCTGGCGGGGGAGGGTGCCCTGCGCACGGGTGCAGGCCTGGTGACCATTGCCACCCATCCCGATCATGCCCCCTACCTCAACCTGAACCGGCCCGAGCTCATGTGCCTGGGGGTCGAGGTACCGACGCAACTGGACCCCGTACTCGCAAGGGCCACCGTCATTGCAGTCGGACCGGGTCTGGGAAAGGACGCTTGGGGCGAGCGGCTGCTCGCTCGGGTCTTGGAGACCAGACACCCCCTGGTGGTCGATGCGGACGCCCTCAACCTCCTCGCCGCCGCGCCTGCCTGTCGGGACGACTGGGTGCTCACGCCGCACCCGGGTGAGGCCGCTCGCCTGCTCGGAACCGAGACGAGTGCGATCCAGGCGGACCGCTTCGACAGTGTTCGCCGCTTGCAGGACCGCTTTGGCGGCGTGGTGGTGTTGAAAGGCGCGGGGACCCTCGTCCTGGGGCCATCACACAAACCGCCCGGAGTCTGCACCGGCGGCAACCCCGGCATGGCGACCGCGGGAACCGGCGATGTACTGACCGGCATGATCGCCGCGCTGATCGCCCAGGGCTTCGGTACCGAGGACGCCGCCGCCGCCGGCGTATGCCTGCATGCCGCGGCCGGCGACACAGCGGCCGCAGGCGGTGAGCGCGGACTGCTGGCGAGCGATCTGCTGGCGCAGATTCGGCCCCTGATCAATCCCGAGTGATCAACCCCGAGGCCGGAGCCTGATACGCTCCCGTGCTGATAGCGAGCAATCTAAGCGGCTGTCTAAAAATTAAGATACTGATTGCCGTGCCAAAGACAAGCCAGCCGCACGGGTCCTGCGTGAGTTCATGCGGTCCTACGTGCAACGGAACAGCGACCTGCTGGACGATGACCCGTCACCAGACACCAGCCAGCGGGATTGACCTTCAAGGGAGACCACACGAACAACATGGCAGAGAACCTAACCCTTCAGCAGCTTGAGTCCTTCCTGTGGGAAGCCGCGGATATTCTGCGTGGCTCTATGGATGCCGGCGAATTCAAGGACTACTGCTTCGGGATGCTGTTCCTGAAACGGCTGTCCGATGCCTTCGAAGAAGAGCGGGAAAAGGTCATTGCCCACTATGTTGCTAAGGGCAAGACACAGGCGCGGGCTGAGCAACTGGCTGGGGATGAGGACGAGTACACCAACACCTTCTTCGTCCCGGAACGGGGACGCTGGGACCACCTCAAGGACCTGAAGCACGACATTGGGACTGAACTGAACAAAGCCACGGAAGCCATCGAAGAGTACAACTCGACACTCGAAGGGGTGCTGGTCTCCATAGATTTCAACATCAAGAACAAGCTGCCGGACAAGAAGCTGCGGGACCTGTTGTCCCACTTCTCCAAGCACCGGCTACGCAATGAAGACTTTGACCGTCCTGACCTGCTGGGTGCGGCCTACGAGTATCTGATTAAGCAATTTGCGGACTCGGCAGGCAAGAAAGGCGGCGAGTTCTATACGCCTACCGAAGTGGTCAAGCTGCTGGTTGCCCTGCTTAAACCCCATGCGGGAATGCGAATCTATGACCCTACGGCGGGGTCCGGGGGCATGTTGGTTCAAACCCGCAACTATCTTGCCACCCATGGAGAGAACCCCCGCAATCTGTCCCTGTTCGGGCAAGAGATGAACCTTGGAACCTGAGCTATCTGCAAGATGAACATGTTCCTGCATGGGGTCATGAATGCGGACATTCGCAAGGGAGACACCCTGAGAGAACCCCAGCACATCCAGCACGGAATGCTCATGACCTTCGACCGGGTCATCGCCAATCCGCCCTTCAGCCTGAAGAAGTGGGGCAAGGAGGAAGCCGATGCGGACCCCTATGGACGCTTCCCTTACGGCACACCCCCCAAGGATGCCGGAGATCTCGCCTTCGTCCAGCACATGATTGCATCCCTGAACGCCGGAGGCGTGATGGGAGTGGTCATGCCCCACGGCGTCCTGTTCCGGGGTTCCAGTGAGAAAGAGATACGCAAAGGCATTCTGGAGGATGACCTGCTGGAAGCCGTCATCGGTCTACCCCCGCAACTCTTCTACGGCACCGGCATCCCGGCATGTCTGCTCATCGTCAATAAACAGAAACCCGCTGAACGCAAGGGCAATGTCATCTTTATCAATTCCGAACTCGAATTCGAAGAAGGCAAGAATCAGAATAGGCTACGTCAGCAGGACATAGACCACATCGTAGCTACCTTTGATGCCTGCCAAGACGAGAAGCGGTACTCGAAGGTAGTCGGCTTGGACGAGATTCGGGAGAACGACTACAACCTCAACATCCGTAGGTATGCCGACACCTCACCACCCCCGGAAATCTTTGACGTTCGTGCCATTCTGCATGGGGGTATCCCGGTGCGTGAAGTGCAAGACGAATACGTGCAGGAGTCGCTGAACGGCTTTGACGTGCTGACCGTCTTCGACCGCAAGGGTGATGACTACTACGCATTCAAGCCGGAGATTGGGTCCAGGGAAGCGATTCGAGAACAGGTTGGTGACCTAGATCCGAAGATAGTGACCCAGCTTGAACGCTGGTGGGACAAGTACCGGGTCTCACTGCATGAACTGGATGCTCAGGTTGAAGAAGCTGAAACAGCCATGAAAGGGTATCTCAAGGAGTTGGGGTATGAGTGAGGGGGTTCCATCCGAGTGGTCCCGTACGCTTCTTGGCGAAGTCTTCAATATCGCCATCGGTGGCACTCCGAGCAGGAACGTTAACGAGTACTGGGATAAGACGAAGACTTCCGGTAACGCATGGGTATCCATCAAAGACCTTAACCAGAAGTATGTTATGGATACCGAAGAGTACATCACTGACGTTGGTGTAAAGAATTCCAACGCAAAGTTGATTCCAAAAGGAACGGTGATGATGAGTTTCAAGCTGACCATTGGACGGACAGCCTTGGCAGGAAGAGACCTTTACACAAATGAAGCAATAGCGTCTTTCATACCGAAAGATTCTTCAGCGGTTGATACACGGTACTTTTACCAAGGTCTTCAGCATTGGAACTTGCTTGAAAACGTCGACCAAGCGGTAAAAGGAGCAACGTTAAACAAAGAAAAACTTTCTTTGATAGAAGGAATATTCCCAGAATATCCCGAACAACAAAAAATCGCATCCATCCTCACTTCGGTTGATGACGTCATCGAGAAGACGGAAGCACAAATCAGCAAACTGCAAGACCTGAAACAAGGCATGATGCAGGAATTGCTGACCAAGGGCATCGGTCACACGGAGTTCAAGCCGGCACCAAAGTGGCGTGTTGGGGAGTTTCCAGAACAGAAGGTGATTCCTGCTACGTGGGAACTGGTGGATATTCTATCCGTCGCCAAGTTAGAAAGTGGACATACACCAAGCAGGAACAACCCAGACTACTGGAATGGTAACGTCCAGTGGCTTTCTCTTCATGACACTAAGCAATTATCTGAAAGAGTGATTCGTAAGACTGCCTACACCATTACGGAAGATGGTTTGGCAAACTCCTCAGCAAGGCTTCTACAAGAAGGAACGGTAGCGTTTTCTCGTACAGCATCAGTGGGGCATTGCGTCATCCTTGGGTGTGAAATGGCAACAAGCCAAGACTTTGCCAACTACGTATGTGGGAATCGGTTACACAATGGGTTTCTGATGCAGATGTTTCGCTGGATGCAACATGTTTGGCAAGGTCTTGCTGGGGGTAGCACCCATCAAACAATCTACATGCCGGACTTCAAACAGTTACAGATTCTCTTGCCACCTCTAGAAGAGCAGAGAAAGATTACCGCAATTGCAAATGGTATTGATGATGCAGTTGAGGCAACAGTTAAACGACTTCAACCAGTGAAGAGTCTCAAAAGGGCACTCATGCAAGACCTCCTCACCGGCAGGGTCAGGGTCAAAACGGACGGATGAGCATGACTGATGTCCATTTGGGCCGGCAACTCGGCGTTCGGGTTCTACCCGATAGCCGGAAGAGCCGACAAAATGTCGATGGTCCCAGGGGCCGGCAGAATGTCGGTAGTTCCAGGGACCGACAAAATGTCGGCGGTTCCAGGGACCGACAGAATGTCGGTGGTCCCAGGGGCCGACAGAATGTCGGCGGTCCCAGGGGCCGACAGGATGTCGGCGGTCCCGGGCCGGCTGGGACCGCCGTCTTCCAGACGGCCTACGGACCCAATGACCAGCTGTCGGCAACAGTCAGAGCAGATGAACCCAAAGGCTGGTATTCCCGCAACTATCTGCCTCACCTCGATGCCCCGGAGATTTATCAATCGGTCACCTTTCGCCTACACGACGCATTGCCTGCGGATGTTGTCAGAAATCTGGAAGAACAGGCCCACAGCCGCTACATCACGGACACACAAAAACGTCGCCGGATAGAGACCTATATGGATGCAGGGTACGGCGCATGCTGGCTGCGTCAGCCTGAGATTGCGGAAATTGTGCAACAGAGCCTCTGGTATTTCGACGGGAAGCGTTACCGCTTATTGGCCTGGTGTGTCATGCCGAACCATGTTCATGTCGTGATAGAGACGTTTAATGGTTACCCGTTGTACAAGATTGTGCAATCGTGGAAGTCGTACAGTGCCCAGAAAGCGAATAAACGGCTGGGACGTCATGGTGCTTTCTGGCACCGCGATTATTTTGACCGTTATGTGCGTAATGCGGAACATTATGAACGGTTGATCTTTTATGTTGAACATAATCCGGTGAAGGCGGGGCTGGTTCACCGGGCGGAGGAGTGGTTGTTCAGCAGTGTGCATTATCGCACCGGTTAAACGAAGGGAGTTTAAAGGGCCGACAAAATGTCGGCGATCCCAGGGGCCGGCAGAATGTCGGTAGTTCCAGGGACCGACAAAATGCCGGCGATCCCAGGAGCCGACAAAATGTCGGCGGTTCCAGGGACCGACAAAATGTCGGCGATCCCAGGAGCCGACAAAATGTCGGCGGTTCCAGGGACCGACAAAATGTCGGCGGTCCCAGGGGCCGACAGAATGTCGGCGGTCCCGGGCCGGCTGGGACCGCCGTCTTTCAGACGGCTTTTGAAACAAGACATATTTGTAGATGACCCATGTCAACGAGTGACGAATCTGAAAATGTGGAAAACCCCGCCATCCGGCAGTTGCAATCTCTGGGATGGGGTTACGTCCACGGACAGAAGTGGTCTCCTGAACTTACGGATGAACGGCAGTATTACAAGGACGTGGTACTGGAACACCGGCTGACTGCTGCCATTCGGCGAATCAACCCGTGGATTAGCGAAGAAAATCTCCGCAAGGTGGTGTGGGACCTTCGTTTTCAAGGCGTTGAACATCCCACTCTGATTGAGACCAACCAGACCCTATGGGAAATGCTGGTGAACTACATCAGCGTGGAGCAGGACCTTGGCAAGGGCAGGAAGGGGCAGACGGTCAGAATCATAGATTTCAAGAACCCGGACAACAACGAATTCCTGTGCGTCAACCAGTACAAGGTGGAAGGACCCCACCAGAGCATCATCCCGGACATTGTGCTGTTCGTGAACGGCTTGCCGCTTGCGGTCATTGAGTGCAAGTCTCCCTACATCACCAACCCGATGGAAGCCGGTATCAACCAGCTTCTTCGCTACGCCAACCGCAGATAACCCCACGAAGATGAAGGGGCTGAACGGTTGTTCTGGTACAACCAAATCATGGTCAGCACCCACCGGGACCGGGCACGGGTGGGCACCCTCAGCAGCCGCATGGAGGATTACCTCGAGTGGAAGGACCCCTATCCCCTGACCCTTGACCGGCTTGCGGCGCAGCTTCAGCCGGATGCAGCCAATCAGCCCGTCTATGGGGAAAAAGACCTGAAGGTAGCGGAACGGCCCGCTGGTTATGGCTTGGTCAACTCCCAGCAAGTCCTGATAGCCGGAATCTTCAACCGGCGGAACTTCCTTGACCTGATTCGGAACTTCACCGTGTTCGAGACCCTGGACGGTCGAACCATGAAGAAACTTGCCCGGTACCAGCAGTACCGTGCGGTTCACAAGACCATCCACCGGCTGAAGACCAGCAAGACCCGCAAGGAGAAAGGGAGCGTCATCTGGCATACCCAGGGGTCCGGCAAGTCCCTGACGATGGTCTTCCTTGCCGTGAAACTGCGGAGAGACCCGGACCTGCGGGACTACAAGCGGTCTTCATCACCGACCGCACCCAGTTGGACCAGCAGCTAACCAACACCTTTCAACGAGCACAGGGCGAGACGGTCTATCACGCTGATTCGGTCGCCAACCTGAAGGAACTGCTTCAGAAGGATTCTTCGGACCTTGTGACAGCCATGATGCAGAAATTCCAAGAGAATGAGGATAGTTTCGACTTCCCGGTGCTGAACGAATCTGACCGTATCATCGTGCTGGCTGACGAAGCCCACCGCACCCAGTATGGGACGCTGGGAGTTGCTATCAACAGGGGTCTGCCGAATGCACCGAAGATAGCCTTCACGGGGACTCCCCTGATTAAGTCCCGCAAGACGAACAACGAATTCGGGACCTACATTGACCAATACACCATCGAACAGGCAGTTGCCGATGGTGCCACGGTCCAAATCCTGTACGAAGGCAGGGAGGCCCGGACCAAGGTCACCGGGGACTCGCTGGATATGCTGTTTGAAGAGTACTTTGCTGACAAGTCCGATGAAGAGAAAGCCGCTATCAAGCGGAAGTACGGCACCGAGCTGGCTGTGCTGGAAGCACCCCAACGTATCCGCTGGGTCTGCATAGACCTGCTCAAGCACTACAAGGAACACATCCGGCCCAACGGCTTCAAGGCCATGATTGTCACCTCATCCAGACGTGCCGCAATGCTGTACAAGCGGACCTTAAACGAACTGGGTGCACCACCGTCCGAGTGCATTATCTCCGGCAGCCATAATGACGAAGCCTTCTACACCCCGTACACGGACCCCACGCAGCAAAAACAGGCGATTGAGCACTTCAAGAAACCTATTGCTGAACATCCGCTGAGTTTCATCGTGGTCAAGGACATGCTACTGACAGGCTTCGATGCCCCGATCTGTCAAGTCATGTATCTGGATCAGAAACTGCGAGAACACACGCTGCTGCAAGCCATCGCACGGGTAAACCGGACCTACCCCGGCAAGTCCCGTGGCTTCGTCGTGGACTACTATGGCTTGTCCGACTATCTGGCGGAAGCCTTGGAGATGTTCAGCACCGAAGACGTTGCCGGTGCCCTCAAGAACCTGAAGGACGAGATCCCGAAGCTGAAGGCGGCACACACCCGTGTGATGCGGCACTTCAAGGACGTGGACAAGAACGACATTGATGCCTGTGTGCTGGCACTGGCAGACGATGCTGTGCGCCAGCAGTTCGAGATTGACTTCAAGCTGTTTGCCAGGCAGATGGACATCATCATGCCGGACCCGGCAGCACAGCCCTACCTTGCGGACCTTAAGTTCTTGGGCAAGATAAACCAGGGTGCTCGGAATCTGTACCGGGACTCCCAGCTTGACCTTGCGGGGGTGGGTGAGAAGGTCCGGGCACTGATTGACGAACACATCCGTGCCACCGGAGTGGACCCCAAGATACCGCCGGTTGACTTACTTGCTAGGGACTTCAGAGAAAAGGTCAACGAACACAAATCCGACCGTGCCAAGGCATCGGAAATTGAGCATGCTATCAAGCACCACATTGACGTGAACCTAGATGATGACCCGGAATACTACAAGTCCCTGTCCGACAAACTGAAAGCGATTATCCGGAAGCATCAGGAGCATTGGGACGAACTGGTGCAACTGCTGATGGACTTCCGGGACAACATTGAGAAGAACCGGGAGCAACAGGCTGGAGACCTTGGGCTGTCAGACACCCAGTTCGCCTTCCACAATATTCTGATGGCCGAAGTTGCCCGTATTCGTGGAGATGAATCTTTGGATGAAGCTACCCATGAAGAAGTCATTGCCGTGACCAAGGATTTGGTGACCATGCTGGATGAAGCCACCAATATCGTAGACTTCTTCAAGAAGCAGGATGAAGTCAAACGGATGAAGAAGAACATCAAGCGAAGAATCATGGATACATCGTTTGATGTCCCAGACATTCGAACTGCGGTCATGGACAGGTTCATGGAACTGGCTAAGGTCAAGTACAAGCCATGATCCAGACCGCGGAATTTATCCACGGCAAGGGATTCGATGCCGAAGTCATCAGAACAGACCGCAGGAAGACAGCAACCGTCAAGGTAGTGGAAGGCAAGGTCTCAGTGGTGGTGCCCCGGTGCACAAGCACGGACAAGGTGCAAGCACTGGTGAGTCGTAAGACCCGGTGGATACGGGAGAAGCTGCTACTCTACCGAAAACACCAGCCACCCAAGCCGAAGGAGTATGTGTCCGGGGAGTGCTTCACCTATCTGGGACGCAACTACCGGCTGAAGGTGGAATCCGGTACCGCCAAGTCCGTGAAGCTGCAGGGTGGCAGGTTGGTGGTGCAGGTATCCCCGTCAGTGCGGAAACGGGACCGGTACCTGCACGGTGCCTTGACCGAATGGTACCGGGAGCATGCCCTTCAGAAATTACAGGAGAAGGTACAGCGGTATGCCAAGGTGGTGCGGGTGTCACCATCGTCCGTTGGCATCAAGACCTTCTCAGGACGTTGGGGAAGCTGTAGCACCAAGGGCAACCTGGCGTTCAACTGGAAAGCCATCATTGCCCCGAACCGGATTGTAGATTACCTGGTGGTCCATGAACTTTGCCACCTTCACCACCACAACCACAGTCCCGAATTTTGGAAGTGCGTGGAACGGGTGTTGCCGGACTATGCGGAGTCGAAGGAGTGGCTAAAGGTCAATGGACGCTGGTTGGATGTGTAAATATTAGGTCGCACTGATGAAGCCTGACCATATTCCCGCATCCTTTATCAGCTACGCCTCGGGACTGCGTGAGATAGGCAGGATTTGCGGGGTTCCTTGAACCCATTGTGGTGCCCTTTGTGTCGCACCAGTGAATTCAAAGATTTGACGTGGATTTAAATTATTGATTTATCAATTATTTTGCGATAATGGCGGAGAGGGAGGGATTCGAACCCCCGGACCCTTACGGGTCAACGGTTTTCAAGACCGCCGCTTTCGGCCGCTCAGCCACCTCTCCAGAGCATGGTTCTGCATCGGGACCGGCTGTCCCTAAATCCGCTTTGAGAAGGATATCGAAAGTACGACCATGGACCAACCTATGTCAAACTTCCTGTTCCCCGGTGGCCTCGGCAAGGCCCTGGTCCTAAGCATGGACGACGGTCCCGTCCAGGACCGCCGCTTGATCGAGCTCCTGGGGCGCCACGGGGTTCGCGGAACCTTCCACCTCAGCTCGGGGCGCCTTGGCCGACCGGATCACATCGACCCGGAGGAAGTCGCCTCTCTGTACGCCGGTCACGAGGTGTCTACCCATTCGGTCAGCCACCCCTACCTGGATTCCCTGTCCAGGACCGCGATCGTTGCCGAGGTCGGAAACGACCGCGCGGCACTCTCGCAACTCCTGGGCCGAGACGTGCGCGGGCACGCCTACCCCTTCGGCGCGCATAATGCCACCGTCATCGAGGTGCTGGGTGAGCTCGGCATCGCTTACGCACGGACCGCGGACCAGACCCATGATTTTCGCCTACCCGCCGATCTGTTGGCATGGAACCCGAGCTGTCACCACAGCGCCGCAGGCGAGCTTGCCGAGATGTTTTTGGATCTGCCGGACCAGCGTCCGGCCCTATTCTTCATCTATGGCCATAGTTGGGAGCTCGACTCCGAGGAGCCAACCAACAGCTGGGCCTACATGGAAGCCCTGCTGCAAAGGCTCGGTGGCCGGAGCGATATCTGGTACGCGACCGCGATCGGGGTTGCGGACTATGTGCGCGCCATCCGCACTGTCCAACCCGCCCGCGTGGAGAATGGCCTGTACAATCCCAGCGGGATCGATCTGTGGCTGCGGACCGGACAGACAAGCATTCGACTGCCGGCCAGGAGAAGCATTGAAGGTATCTTTGGTCTCTCTTGAGCCAAGTACTGTACTGCTGGTAGTATACTCGATGAACACGTTCAGTATCCTCCACAGGCTTGGTGATCGCAAGTGGACAATCACCTACGACATTAGAAGTGAGATAGATAATGAGTGTAAAAGTCTTTATAAGTTATTCCCACCACGATGAAGAAGACAAAGATGAACTAGTGAAACATCTCTCGTTATTGAAGAGGAATGGGCACATTGATGACTGGCATGACCGGGAGATTGATGCAGGCATTGATTGGAAAGCTAGTATCGACTCCGCTTTGGAATCCTCTGAAATTATTATTCTATTGGTTAGTTCCAACTTTTTGCACTCGGATTACTGTATGGATGTGGAGTTAGAACAAGCTTTGGCGCGTCACCAAACTAATAAAGCCAGGGTTGTTCCTGTTGTAGTGCGTCCCTGTGATTGGAAAGATAGCGGATTTTCTAAACTAGAAGTTCTTCCACGGGACGGTAGGCCCATTGTGAAGTGGGATGATAAAGATGACGCCTGGTTGGATGTTGTAGAAGGCTTGAAAAAAGTTATTACTGCAATACTAAAGACCAAAACCAAGATGGTTTCGGTAAAATTACCTTCTGAGAATTGTCTTACATCTGAATTTCATCGATGGTTACAAGATACAGAAGTACAGATAGTACATCCGCGGCTAGGTGAAGTAAGGTTATCTGACATCTACGTCCCTCCTGATCTAAGAATTGAAGATTATAAATTAGATGGAATCTCCAAATCTATCAACACCTCAGAAGCTATTCTTAATTCTGATCGGCTTATTATTTTTGGAGACGAACAATCCGGCAAAACGTCTTTAATTAAATTTTTATTCTCTGAATATCAACAACGCGGTTTTTCCCCGGTTGTGTTTCGAGGTGAAGAGGTTTCACGCTGGGATGCCTCGATAACGTTCGATAAAGCCAGATGTTGGCAATACGGTGAAGAGACACTCAGTGGCGACGATAAAAGATTTGATGTCCTCATTGTTGATGACTTTCAGAATGTAAAATTAAATCGTAAATACACGAACAAATTCCTTACCTGGATTGAAGAACGCTTTCCTCGAATCGTTTTGGTTGCTGGAGATACTTATCGTTTCGTTATGCTTGAGTTACGCGATTTCAAGGAATACTCTAGGTATGAGATATCAACGTTTGGGCACGTTAAGCGTGATGAGCTCATAGGAAATTGGGTGGCGCTAGGAAACAAGGAAGGTATTCCTGAAACTGATCTTCACGCACGAGTCGATTACTTGAAAGAGCATATCGACGCGTTTGTACGAAAAAATATTGTACCATCCAAACCTCTTTATATACTGTCGATTTTACAAAGCTTTGAAGCTGTAAATCCCCAGCGTTTGGAGATGACATCGTATGGTCATTGTTACCGTTATCTCATCTACCAAGCATTAGAAAGAGTCAACATACCTCAGGCGCAGATCGACTCACACATCAACTATCTCACCGAGCTTGCGATCTATTTATTCAATCAAAACCTGCGTGCACTAGATGCTGACCACTATAATGATTTTTTACAAAGCTACCAAAATAACTTCTTATCAGTAGATTTTGACTGGATTCTGAAAAACTTGCTTCGGTCAAACATCCTAATAATGAATGAAAATTTGTTGGCATTTAAGTATCGGTTTATCTACTATTTCTTTGCTGCAAAATACTTGGCGGAGAATTTATCAGAGGGTCTGGAGGCCAAACAGCAGATACAGAGGTTGATTCAGTATTTACATAAAGAAGATTGTTCGAATATTATTGTGTTTTTAACGCATCATACGAAAGAGACTTGGGTGCTTGATGAAATACAGATAGGTATTATGGAGTTGTTCGCTGAGTATAACGAGGCAACATTAAAGAAAGATCAGCTTGGATTTATGGTAGATTTCCTCGACAAGATACCGGAGATAGTCGTAGAGAAGCGGGAGGTTGAGAAAGAAAGGAGGAAATATCTTGAAAGGCGCGATATGATAGATGGGGCTGAAGAAGAACTCGGAGAGACAGTGGAAGAGGAAGGGCCAGACGAATTATTCGCTTCTATTAACAAAACATTTCAGGGTATGATAATAATCGGTCAGATTATCAGGACTCGGCATGGGTCACTTGATAAAGTGAGGATAAAGAGTTTGATATCTGAGGCCTACAGTGTAGGCTTGCGATTCTTACAGTATTTCTTGGAGATTTCGGATAGGTCTAAACAAAGTGTAGCAAAAGCAATTGAGGATATGCTACAAGAAAATCTGCAATTGGATAATCGTCAGATAGAAAAAGCAGCAAAGGATATTTTTCTTTCTTTAACATACGCAGTTGTTTTTGGCATGTTAAAACAAATTGGTAGATCTGTTGGATCGGGGGATGCCATACAAGGTTTTAGAGAGATTACTAATGAAGATTCGACTCCCGCAGTAAAACTTATAACACAAAGTATCGAGATGTGGTTTACGAAGGTAGTTGATATTAAGTCTCTTAGGAAACTTACCAATTCCTTCGACAACAATATTGTATGCAACAGGATGCTCAAGGAACTAGTTGTTCAGCATATCTACATGCACCATGTTGACTATAGGAAGAAGCAACAAATTGCAGAGGCCCTGGGTATTCCGGTGAAGGGTCAACGTAGTATAGAACTGAAAAAAGCTTTTGAAATGTAGATCAAAAGAGCTGTGGGGTGATACGATAAGTGAAACGAATCGTATCCTACACGAGCTTTCGCCTACTCAACGACTTGTCGCATGGAATCCGATCTGCCACCACAGCACCGCAGGTTAGCACCGACAGTGGCACTCAAAGGCGGCTTGCAGCGACTGCGTTTGCTGGTCGGCGTGGCATGGATCGTTGGCACAGCTACGCGGGACGCCGTGTTGACTAGTATTCAGGGCGGGATGATGCCTGGCTGATGGTGTAGGTTGAGTCCGCTGCCATTCTTGCGCGGTAAGGTGCAATAAACCCTGAGTTTTCCCCCCCCTTTATGTCTTTGTGATTCAAACAAACTTGGTTCAGGGCCGCGGGCGATGAGTGAGCAGTGCGATCAGATCGGCGATCCGGTCGCGCATCTCGCGCCGGTCCATGATCATGTCCAGGGCCCCGTGCTCGAGCAGGAACTCGCTACGCTGAAAGCCGTCCGGCAGCTTTTCGCGTACCGTCTGCTCGATGACCCGGTGTCCGGCGAAGCCGATGAGGGCGTTCGGCTCGGCTAGGTTGATATCCCCGAGCATAGCCAGGCTGGCGGAGACGCCGCCCATGGTGGGGTCCGTCATCACTGAGATGAAGGGCAGACCATGCGCGCGCAGTCGCCCCAGGGCGGCACTGGTCTTGGCCATCTGCATAAGGGAGAACAGGGATTCCTGCATGCGCGCGCCGCCGCTGGCCGCGAAGCAAACAACCGCCGCGTCCTGCTCGAGGGCCATGTCGATCCCCCTGACAAAACGCTCTCCAACGACCGAGCCCATGGAGCCGCCCAGGAATTTGAACTCAAAGGCCGCGGCCACTACATTGAGTCCCTTCACGCAGCCGCACGTGACCACCAGGGCCTCTTTTTCCGCCGTCTGCTTCTGGGCCACGGCGAGGCGCTCCTTGTATTTCTTGAGATCCTTGAATTTCAGGGGATCGACCGACTCGATGTCCGCCCCCACTTCTTCTCGCGGCTCGGGGTCGAGGAAGGACTCGAGCCGACGCCGGGCGCCGAGTCGGTTGTGGTGGCTGCATTTGGGGCAGACCTCCAGATTGCGCTCCAGCTCCGCACGGTAGAGGATGGCGTTGCACCCCGGACACTTGGCCCACAGTCCTTCCGGCACCGCGCGCTTGCTGCTCGTCTCGGTGCGGATGCTGCCGGGCATCAGCTTATCGAACCAGTTCATCGCGTGGGGCCTCCGGGTGCACTAAAGAATCCGGCTCAGGACTCGCCGGCAGCGTCGATTGCGGCCCGCAGGCCGCTGAGGAAATCGCACACGGTATCCGGTATGCGCTGCGGCATGTCGGCCAGGTCCTCCATCCGCCTGACGGTGGCGCTGCCGATGATGACCGCATCCGCCACCCGAGCGATTTGGGCGGCACTTGCGGCGTCCCGGATGCCGAATCCGACCCCGACCGGTAGCTCGATCATACGCCGGATCGGCAGCAGCTTGGCGGCCACCTGGTCCACGTCCAGGTGCCCGGCGCCGGTCACTCCTTTGAAGGAGACATAGTAGACGAACCCAGACGTTACCTCAGCGATCCTGGCGATCCGCTCTGGGGTCGAGGTCGGGGCGAGCAGATAGACCAGATCCAACGCCGCTGCCCGCAGGACTTCTACCAGTTCCCGGCTCTCTTCCGGCGGTGCGTCCACTACCAGTACTCCGTCCACACCGGCGTCTCCGGCCCGCGCCGCGAAGCTGTCGTAGCCCATGACTTCGATGGGATTGAGGTAGCCCATGAGGACTATGGGTGTCTCCACGTCCTGCGCGCGGAACCCTTGGACCATGTCCAGTACGTCGCGCAGGCTGACGTGGTGCGCCAGGGCCCGCTCGCTGGAGCGCTGAATGACCGGCCCGTCGGCCATGGGATCGGAGAAGGGGACCCCGAGCTCGATCAGGTCCGCTCCGGCGGCGACCATGGCGTGCATCAGGGGAACCGTGACGGACGGTTGCGGGTCGCCGGCGGTGACGAAGGGGATCAGGGCGGTCTTGTGTTGCCTGCTCAGGGTCTCGAAGCGTTGCGTAATTCTTCCCATAGCTGGCCTACTCATAGCTGGATACCTTCCCGCGCGGCCACGGTGTGCATGTCCTTGTCCCCGCGTCCGGAGAGGTTGACGAGGATTGCCTGGTCTTTGGTCATGGTCGGTGCCAGCTTGGCGGCATAGGCCAGGGCATGACTCGATTCCAGGGCCGGGATGATGCCCTCGATGCGGGTCAAAGCATGGAAGGCGGCCAGGGCCTCGGCGTCGGTAGCCGTCTCGTAGCGGGCGCGTCCGCTGTCCTTGAGCCAGGCGTGCTCGGGTCCGACCCCCGGATAATCGAGCCCGGCCGAGATGGAGTGGGTGGCGATGATCTGCCCGTCCCGGTCTTGCATGAGGTAGGTGCGATTGCCGTGGAGCACGCCGGGGGTACCGGCGCACAGGGGCGCGGCGTGCTTCCCGGTCGCCAGTCCCTCGCCCGCCGCCTCGATGCCGTAGATGGCGACCTCGGCATCGTCGAGGAAGGGATGGAAGAGCCCGATGGCGTTGGAGCCTCCGCCGACACAGGCGACCAGGGCATCCGGCAGACGCCCGGTGCGTTCCAGCAGCTGGGCGCGGGCCTCGCGCCCGATCACGGTCTGAAAATCTCGAACCATGGCCGGATAGGGATGCGGACCCGCCACAGTGCCGATGATATAAAAGGTATCGTCCACATTGGTGACCCAGTCCCGCAGGGCCTCATTGAGGGCATCCTTGAGGGTGCGGGAGCCGGATTTGACCGCTACCACCTCGGCGCCCAGGAGGCGCATCCGGTAGACATTGGCCTCCTGGCGCGCCATGTCCACTTCACCCATATAGACCACGCACGTAAGGCCCAGGCGCGCGGCCACGGTAGCGGTCGCGACGCCATGCTGGCCGGCCCCGGTCTCCGCGATGATGCGGGTCTTGCCCATACGCTGTGCCAGCAGGGCTTGGCCGACCGTGTTGTTTACCTTGTGGGCGCCGGTGTGGTTGAGGTCCTCGCGCTTGAGGAAGATTTGGGCCCCGCCGAGCTCCCGGCTCCAGCGCTCGGCATGGTAGACAGGGGATGGCCTACCGACATAGTCGCGTAGATCCGCATCCAGCTCCGCGAGGAAGGTCTGGTCCTTAAGGTACCGTTCGTAGGCGACCCGCAGCTCCTCCAGCGGATGCATGAGGGTCTCGGCGACGAACATGCCGCCGTAGCGGCCGAAATGCCCTCCGGCATCCGGCAGCTGCATGGTGTCATCATGTGATGGGTTCATTATCAAGTAGTACCTGATGTGTCGTGATGAATTTCCGGTTGAACGCTATCAGTAATTCTTCGAGATTCGTGCTTTTGTCCAATGGTACGGGATTTCCCGGATTGACAGGATTTTTCTTCGTTTTAACGAGTATCACTGTGCGGCGAAAATTCAGGACAATAAAGTAAAGAATCCTGTTAATCCTGAAAATCTTGTTAATCCTGTACTATTAGGACGTTACAGGGTTGAGCAAGAGGAGGCAGGCCGGTCAGATATTTGAATGTAATTTGTGATGGCTTCGATAGTCATCGCCCTCTCTCACCCCTCGTAAGAATGCCTCCAGCTTGGCGTGGTCTTTCACGCCCTTTGCCGATTCGATCCCCCCGCTGACGTCTACGGCATAAGGACCGACGCGGCGTATGGCTTCCGCCACATTGCCCGGATTCAGGCCGCCGGCCAGGATAATACGGGGCGCGAGCCAGCCCGGAACCAGGTCCCAGTCGAAGCGGCGACCGGTGCCGCCCGCGACTGCGGGATCATAGGTATCCAGGAGCAAGCCCCGCACATCCCGGTACCGCCGTGTCAGCGCCCGCAGGTCGGTCTCGGGCCGCATGCGGATGGCCTTGATCCAGGGCCGGTGGAAGGCGTCACAGTAGGCCGGCGGCTCCTCGCCGTGGAACTGGAGCATAGCGAGCGGAACGCACGCAAGCACCGATCTTACGAAGTCGGGCTCCGCGTCCACGAATAACCCGACGCTGGTCACCAGGGGCGGCAGCACAGCCACCAACGCCCGCGCCTGCTCGGGATCTACAGCGCGTGGACTGGGCGCATAGAACACGAATCCGATTGCATCAGCGCCGACAGCGACCGCTGCCGCCAGATCCGATTCCCTGGTCAGGCCGCAGATTTTAACTCGGGTGCGATGCATCGATGAAAGGTTCGTTGCCGATGTCAGGGTGAGCAGGTATCAATTTCTTTAACAATGAACAAATTGCTACCAGCTACCAGTCGCCGATTTCCAGTAGAACCGCTTGAACCACAAAGGCGCAAAGGGTATACGATTTCTCAGGACACAAATGAAAACGCGGTTTTCGCTTATCCCTATTTTTTCTCGTTTCCACGCGCTGCGTGGAAACGTGGAAGCTCCGCGCCGCGGAGAGAAATCAAACATGTATCCACTACCCCGTATACATGGGAATCAGCCCGCGTAGGGCGGGTAAGGCGCGCCTGCTGTGAAGTTGCATTGGCCACGGTGATTGGCGCGCCGTCACCCGCCGTCATAATGTGATTTTTTCAGTAAAAATATATCCGACTCGTCGATCCAATCCCTGATTACATCCATCTGAGATTGGTCTCCGGCGGTAAACAATTCCATCCCTGCCGGTATATGCCCGGCAGTCAATATTGCCTCGACTGCGGCTTGTCTTTCTTCCTTTAAATCCTCATATGTAGATGAAACGAAGACTTGTAATCTTTTCTTTATATGGTCGGACACTCTATTGCCCTCAGTAGCCCGTAGGATGCGGTGAGCGTGGTATACCGCCTCATGGATGGCATTGACAGCCAGCGCGAACCGCATCGCCGGATGGCCCGTGCCCGACATCGCGCACGCGCTTTCGGGATTCGATTACGGGCACCTTTTTCGTCGACGGCCTGCTTGAATAATCGACGGGTTAGAGTCGCTTGATTGGTGAAAATACCTATTTTTCAAGGTGCCTTTACGCGGGTTGATGCGGTTCGCTGCGGGCATCCATCGATGCGATTCGCGCCCCCTCATGATGCCATCTTGATAAGACTTGCCGCGCTCACCGCATCCTACGGCCTGGTAGCCGGTAGCCAGCATTCCATTTCCTCTGCGCCTCTGCGGTTCAAAATAGAAAACCATCGGCTTGCTATCCATCGTTATCATTCGGTTGCCCGGTGTCGATGCCGAGGGGCACTGTGAGAGCCCGTTGCGGCAGATCGAACCCCTCCGGGTAGTCCGCGCGCAGAAAGTATAGGCCCTGGGGCGGGGCAGTGACACCACCGTGCCTGCGATCACGGATCCGCAGCAGCTCGCGGACCCAGGAGACGGGCTGGTCACCGCACCCGATGGCTATGAGGACACCGGCGATGTTGCGCACCATATGATGCAGAAAGCCATCCGCCCCGATGCGCAGCTCAAGCACCTCTCTACACCGCTCCAGGCCGATGTAATGCACCTGCCGCACGGGGCTCTTGGCCTGACAACCGAGGGCGCGAAAGCTGGAAAAATCGTGCTCGCCGACCAGATCCGACCCGGCGCAACGCATCGCGTTCAGGTCGAGCGCCTGGTGCACCCATACTGCCCGGTTGCGGAGCAGGGACGAGCGCGTCGGTCGTGACAGGATGCGATAAAGATAATGACGGGCGGTGGCGCAAAAACGGGCATGAAACCCCGCGTTCACTGGGCGGGCCCAGAGTACATTGACATCCGGCGGAAGATTGACGTTGGTGCCGAGTATCCAGGATCGCTCGCTCCGCTCTGCCCTGGTATCGAAGTGAATGACCTGCTCGACGGCATGGACCCCGGCATCGGTGCGCCCGGCACAGTGAACACGGACTCTGTGATCGGCAACCCTACCGATGGCCCGCTCCAACTGCCCCTGGACCGTGCGCTGATTGTCCTGTACCTGCCAACCGTGAAATGCGCTGCCGTCGTATTCGATCCCCATGGCGATGCGAATTGCTGCATCGGTCGGCGTCGTTGCTGCCACTTAAAAATCCCGCGGATTTATAACCTACATTTCCGACACGCCTGCGGTGCGACCGTAGGGTGGGCTGTGCCCACCACAACAAAAGCGGCTTCCAACAAGGTCGCGGAAATAGATCCCGCGTAGCTGCTTCAATGAGAATATTCGGCGGGATGCGGCCATCCCTGGCCTGTCCCGCCCTACTACCACCATCTACGGGCTTGCTTTAACCGAGTAGCCGGCATTCGCTTCAAGGTTTGATTGCGAGGATCAACCACAATCCCAACGGATTCCAGTGCGGTGACGCCAAGGATAGGCTCAGACTCGGCGTCGCCGAAAATTATTGTACCGCCGACGATTTCACCCATGAATTCAATATCGCCTGTGGTTATATCCATTTTGGCTTCGCTGCCGTCCGCAAGCTCATAGATATGCTTGGCCTTGGGTTTTAAGCCAATCGCTTCAAGCCGGTCTTTAGGCACAAGCGAATCGACCGCACCTGTGTCAACCAAAAACAGACCTTCCCATGTCTTCTTCGGGTTAGCAGGATTTCTGATGGTTACGGTTACATGCTTGGTGCCCATGGTTGCCTCTCATTGGATTTCTAACGGCACTCAAACATTAGGCTTTACCAGGCACGAATTTTGCGACCACCAGTCCGGCCACTCCACTCAACAATAGGTTTTTCTTCATGACATTCTCCTCGTGGTTTGATGCTCAATTGTACACGCACTCGCCGGTGAATCGGTTTAAGATTGGCCCATGGGTCACGACCGGAACTTCAAAAACCTTATTCTCGACTACTCGCGCCAGGTGTTAGCCTTTTTCGCCCCTAGGAATTTTGCCCGCGGCAGCGCGGACGCGGCTGCGCATTCCACCAGGACGGCAATTTCCGGAGATATGCAGGCCGAAGAGATATGCGGGCTAGTGTGTCCGTCACCGCCGTGCCGGAAAAACAGACTGAAACTGGATACTAACCTGCCCAGCTTATCCCGAACCCAGCCTTTTCCATGCGGATCGACCAAGTCCGAGCGTCTCCTTGCTTTCCCCCGACGACTCCGTGCCCTCGGCCCTGGGCGCGCGCTCGGCTTCACCCTCATGGAGTTGGTCATCGCGCTGGCCCTGATCGGACTGATCACCCTGTTGCTCTTCTCCAGTTTGAGGCTCGGTACCAGGATCTGGGAAGGGGTAGAGACCACCGCGGAGCAGACCGCCGGGTCGCGCATCGCGCGCAATTTTCTAGCGCGGGCACTGATACAGGTAAGACCGACACGAATCACTTTTGAAGGGAAGCAGATGACGGTCTTCGCCGGCGATGCGGAGAATCTGGAGTTCGTCGCGCCTTTGTCCGAGCATGTAGGCACGCCGGGACTCTATATTCTGAGACTGACCCTGGAAGAGGACGGACGGCTGGTGCTGACGCGCCGGTTACTCCATCCGGATGTCCTCGAAGAAACCGACAGCATTCCGAAGTGGACGCCTTTCGATGGCGATGGAGACATTTCCGTGACCGGTCCCCTGGATGAGGACCTTGCCGTGGGTGCCTATGGCAGTACCCTGCTGCTCGACGGCGTCGAGGAATTACGGATCGGCTATTTCGGCATCCCAGAGGGGCAACGGGAGCCGGAGTGGGGCCCCGAGTGGTTGGGAGAACCCCGTATACCCCTGGCCGTTCGCGTACACTTGATCGCCCAGGGACGGACCTGGCCCGACATGCTCTTCCGGCTACCCCGGTTCGGACTCGCACAACAGTCGATCCTCCGTGATGGACCATGAACGGTCGGTGCTCGGTGCAGCGCGGCATCGCCCTCATGTTGGTCCTCTGGGTCCTGGCTTTGCTCACCATCATCGCCGTTGGGTTGACGACGGCCCAGCGCACTGAGAGCACCCTGACCGGTAACCAGCTCGCTAGCGCGCGTTTCCATGCCTTGGCCGAGGCCGGCGTCAGCTGGGCCATTCTCAATCTACTGGCCCCAGTGACGATCATTGACGAAGAGACCGAGGTGTGGGTCCCGGACGGTATGCCGCGGTCCTGGACCTTTGCCGGCGAAACCCTCCAGATCAGGGTATTCAACGAGACCTCGCGGGTCGACCTCAACACGGCTGACCGGGACCTGTTGGAGGCCCTACTCAGGGCCGCGGCCCCTGGAGGGGAGGAAGCGGAGGAAAAGGTGAGCACCCTGGCCGACGCCATCGAGGATTGGCGCGATACCGACGACCTGACCGAGCTCAACGGAGCGGAGGATAGGGAATACGCCGCCGCCGGCCGTTCCTACGGTGCTAAAGACGGCCCTTTCGACAGCGTGGATGAGCTGCAGCTGGTGTTAGGTGTCGACCGGGATCTTTACCGCACCCTGCTCCCGGCCCTCACAGTGAACGCCGGCGGTGCCGAGCTGAACCAGCGGTATTCCCCACCGCTGGTGCAGGCTGCACTGGAGGCGCTGGGACGAAAGGTACCTACCGGGGCCGGCGATTCGGATGGGAATGCCGTCGACCGCGGCGGACCCCTATACCGGGTGCGCGTCACCTACTTGGTTGATACCCACTTGGTCGATAATGGGCCGGGCTTGACCATGGAGACCCTGATACGCATTGAGAAAGGCAGATCACCGCCGTTCCGCGTCCTATGGCGACGTTTCGGATTGGTTGCCGAGCAATCCGTCGCGGCCGCCGACGCGAAAGACGGAGAAGACGGGCTTTTCTAAAGCAGCTGTCAGTCCATCGATGCGGTTCGCGCCTCCTCGTGGTGCCATCCTGTAAGACCTACTGCGCTCACCGCATCCTACGGCACTCGCAGTGGGTTGGGCACGCCACACGCAGCACCCCCTCTCCCTCCGGGAGAGGGTCGGGGAGAGGGGATCAAATCAAGAAACGGGGCATAATGAACCCTTCTACGCTAACCATTTAAAAATTGACCACTACCAAAAAACGAAGGACCTGGATCGAATCCACTGAAAACATGGCCGATAAGTACGCAGTCATTGGCAATCCCATCGCGCACAGCAAGTCGCCGTTCATCCATGCCGAGTTTGCCCGCCAGACCCGGCACGACATAGCGTATGGACGCATCCTGGGCAACCCGGACAGCTTCGCCGGAGACGTGCATCGCTTCTTCGCCGCGGGCGGCCAGGGTATGAATGTCACCCTTCCCTTCAAGGAGCGGGCCTGGGAGCTGGTCGACGAACGCAGCCCCAGGGCCGAGCCCGTGGGTGCGGTCAACACCTTGACCCTGCTTCCCGACGGTCGCCTTGGCGGGGATAACACCGATGGGATCGGCCTGGTGCGGGATCTGTCCGAAAACCACGGCTTCGACTTCGGCGGCAAGCGGGTACTCCTGCTCGGGGCCGGGGGTGCCTCCCGCGGGGTGTTGCCCCCCCTCCTGGAAACGGGGCTGGATACCTTGGTCATCGCTAATCGTACCGCCGCCAAGGCGTTGGACTTGGCCGCGGCCACCGCGGCGGATCGAGTCAGCGGGTGCGGGCTGGAGGGGCTGAGCGGCCGCCGTTTCGACCTGATCATCAATGCGACCTCCGCCGGTCTCGACGGGGGCGTGCCCGCGATTCCTCGAGACTGCCTGGCCCTAGGCGGTTGGACCTATGACATGTTCTACGGTGATACGCCTACCCCCTTCCTGCGTTGGGGCAGGGAACGAGGGGCTGCCTGGGCCCTGGATGGTCTGGGTATGCTCGTGGAGCAGGCCGCAGAGTCCTTTTTCTTATGGCGAGGGGTGCGTCCCTCGACGCCCCCCGTCATCGCCCAGCTCCGGGGCGATCAGGCGTACTCCCAGGTCTTGAGATGACGTGGGATAGGATCGATAGCGGCTTGTGGCCCCCGGCTTACCACATGTCGAGCGAATGACGGCCGTCCCAATCCCTCCTGATGCAGAAGCAAGTCGATCCGGCCGGTACTGTCTGCCGTAAGCAGGGCAGATAGGTTCGCCGGGATCGCATTTCCGGGCAGGTTGATACGCACTTACCCTTGCACTCCGGAGGGGCGGATCGGTCAGGCAGCCTGTTTTTTGTCTAAAACAGGCTGGTCTGTGCGATCGACCTCGGCGCCGTCACCAAGACCCCGCCGTACCAAATCGGCCAACGAGATAGCATCCAAAAAGCTAAAGACCTCATTGCTGAGTTGGTCCCAGAGGGTGTGAGTAAGGCAAGGGTTGCCACCGCGGCAGTCTTCCCGTCCGTTGCAGTGCGTGAATTCGACCCACTCATCCACGGCACAGATGATATCCGCGATGGAGATTTCGTCGGACGGCCTTCCAAGGTAGTAGCCGCCGCCCGGACCACGCACACCCCGGACCAGTTGTTTGCTGCGCAGGGCCGCGAAAAGCTGCTCCAGGTAAGACAAGGAAATACCCTGGTCCACGGAGATATCGGCTAGGGTCACAGGCCCCTTGCCGGAGTGCAACGCCAGATCCAGCATGGCGGTAACCGCATATCTTCCTTTGGTAGAGAGTCTCATGGTCGTTTTTCCTTAATTTTAAGTTCGATGCAGACAGGATCCTTTGATTTCCCGTTTCTCAAGATCGGGAGCTAGCGGGGGAATGAAGGGTTACATGTCTTGTGTCAGCCTTCGTACACGCAAACCACCGGACCCACCCCTGATAACAAAGCATAGCTATATCATAGTAAAATAGTCAAGAATTTTCCTACACATCCAGGGTAAGCGCGTATCAATGAACCGCTACGGACCGATTCCCCACACCCTCCTGCGGGGAGAGTCCTTTGCGCCTTTGGGGTTCAAGGGTTCAAACTATCCCGCGGCCAAACACCATAGCCTTGTTATCATGCCGCCACCCCTGATCGTCTCGAGGACCCAAGGCCGAACATGCACGCATCCGAGGAACCGAGAATCGATGTCCGCCTGGGCAATTCCGAGCTGACCCTGTTGGGCACCGCGCACGTCTCCCGCGCCAGCGCGGACAAGGTACGCGGGCTGCTCCAGGGTGGTGATTATGACGCGGTGGCCGTCGAGCTCTGTCCTAGCCGACACCAGGCGCTCATGGACCCGGATGCCCTGGCGCGTATGGATCTGTTTTCCGTGATCCGCCAGGGCCGAGTCTACATGGTCGTGGCGAGTCTGGCCCTGGCTGCCTACCAACAGCGGCTGGCGGATCAGTTCGGAATTGAGCCGGGGGCCGAGCAGCGAGCCGCCATCCTGGTGGCACGGGAACGCCGGCTCCCGGTGCTGCTGGTGGACCGGGAGATCGGCGTCACCTTGAAGCGGACCGCGGGGAATCTTAGTTGGTGGAAGCGGTTCGGGCTCTTCTCGGGTCTGCTGGCGACTCTGCTCTCTCGCGAAGAGGTCACGGAGGAGGAAATCGAGCGTCTCAAGGAAGGTGATGTGCTGGAGACCACCTTTGCCGAATTTGCTGAGGATCGCCGGGATCTCTATGTCCCCCTGATCGATGAACGTGACCGTTACATGGCCGCCCGGCTGCGCGAAGAGATCGCGAGCAAGCGCCACGAGAAGGTCCTTGCAGTGCTCGGAGCGGGACATATCGAAGGTGTGGCGGGCCACCTGCGGGAGGTGCCGGGACGGGACCCCAGGGCCGAGCTCGCCGAGCTCGACCGGTTGCCGTCACCGCAACGCTGGCCCAAGCTCATCCCCTGGCTCGTCGTCGTCCTGGTCCTCGGGGGCTTCGGCTATGGCTTCTACCAGAGCCCGGGGCTCGGTCTACGGGTGGTGCTGGACTGGGTGCTCATCAACGGTAGCCTCTCCGCCCTAGGCGCTGCCGTCGCCGCCGGCCACCCGCTGACGGTGGTCACTGCCTTCCTGGCTGCCCCCCTGACCTCCCTGAATCCCACCATCGGCGCCGGTATGGTCACGGGGGCGGCGGAGCTCTATCTGCGTCGGCCCAGTATCGGCGACTTCGGCCGCTTGCGCCGGGATACCGCCACCCTCAAGGGTTGGTGGCGTAACCGGGTCTCGCGCACCCTACTGGTGTTTCTGTTCTCCACGCTCGGATCGGCCATCGGCACCTATGTCGCGGGGTTCCGCATCTTCGAACGGCTGTTTGCTTGAGGATTCGGGACGATACCGATAATACCTATCAGTACCGCTTGCGTCATTTCCAGCAGCGGGTTATATTTTTACTGATTCATCATCGATAAGGGGCATGTAAAAATGATCGCTGTCACCCTCTCCAGCAAGTACCAACTTGCTTTGCCCAAAGCCATCCGTGACGAGTTGGGGTTGCACGCCGGGCAGAAGTTTGCCCTCATCACGAAAGGGTCCGTTATCGAGCTGGTCCCACTGCGTCCCATCGAAAAATCTCGGGGTCTGCTCAAGGGAGCGAATCCGGAAGGGTACCGCGACCGCAGAGATCGCTACTGATGGAAGTGTTGGTCGATACGTGCGGCTGGATCGAGTGGCTGACGGACGGTGTTTTTGCAGAGCGTTTTGCTCCTTTTTTGACCGAGCCCGAATCGCTGATCGTTCCCACCTGTCTGCAATTCGAGCTCTATAAGTGGGTCAAGCGTGAGCGCAACGAGACACTGGCTATGGAGATCATGGCCCTGACCAACCAAACCCAGGTCATTCCACTGACCACCGCGCTGGCGCTCTATGCGGCAGATTTGTCTCTGGCCCATCGCCTTTCCTTCGCCGATGCCTTGATTTACGCCACAGCACGCCGCTACGAGGTGACCTTGGTTACCATCGATGACCATTTCGCCGGGCTTACCGACGTCACCTATTTCCCTAAGCGCCTGCTGTCGGAGCCCTAGGTCCTGTTGACATTTAACCCTAACCGTTTGTTTTTCATATGTTAGGTAGCCGCAATGCTCAAGCGGTCCGCACCGCGGACCCTATCCTAACCACTTGATTGACTGTAGGGTCCGCTGTGCGGACCTTCTAAATGTCAACACGCCCTAATCCTTTGTAACTTCCTCCCCGATCACAGCGATGGCTTCCTCCAGGTGCTGGAACTCATGATCCCCACCTTTGAAGATCAGGAGCCTGCCGCAATCGCGATACAAGGACTCGGCGATGCGAAAATCGATCACTTCGTCGCCCTGGTCCAAAAACAGGGTAGTCGGGACCCCGTCGCAAGGGGTATCGACCCCGTATTTTCGAGTACTCTCGATCAGATCCCGACCGATGATGTAGGTCTCGCCGTAGGCGGTGGTCTGAGACGTACCCTCAAAACCCCGCAGCAGATCCCAGGGCGTGAGTGCCGGGTTGATGAGAAACAGATGCGCGAAGGTAAACTGCCGGGCCAGATACTGGGCGTAGAAGCCGCCCATGGAGCTGCCGACGACGATGGGTGGCTGCTCCTCGCGTAGCCCGCGGAAAAAATCGCTGAGCTTTGCGATAGCCGCATCCGGTCGATGGGCCGGATAAGACGGCACCAGAACCCGGCTGGGCGCCAACCGCTCGTGCAGCACCCCCGCCTTGTGGGATTGATTGGAACTGTTGAGGCCGTGAAGATAGATCAACATCGCTGGTCTTAAGGTAGTCGCAGCACCCGCTGCCCTTTTCGGCCCCTGATTATACCCGTCATGGACGGATTTTCCGCTCCAAGCCGCGCCGACACGCGCGCTCCTGAACCCGGAATTGTCGGTCGATGAACTCGCCGGCACCCTGCAACCTCACGAGGCCCGCCTAACCTGACCGACTTCCTGATGCAGGGGCGGTGGGTACAGCCATCTGCCGGAAGCAACTTGATAACCGAAGAGAAGATCCTCAGCACTCGTCATGCGTGGCAGCAGGAGCTGAGCAGGGCGATCACCCGCCCGGAAGAACTCATCAGGGTCCTGGACCTCGACCGGGGACTGCTCCCCGCGGCATACGCGGCGGCGAAGCGATTCGGCCTCCTGGTCCCACGCAGCTACGTCGCGCTCATGGCGCCGTCGGAGCCCCAGGATCCCTTGCTGCGCCAGGTCCTACCGCTCGCAGAAGAGCTGTGGAGTCCACCCGGCTTCAGCACCGATCCGGTGGGTGAACGGGCGGCGGTATGCACCCCAGGCCTCCTGCGAAAATATCAGGGTCGTGCCTTGCTGCTGCTCACCGGCGCCTGCGCCATTCACTGCCGCTACTGCTTCCGCCGCCATTTCCCCTACCGAGAGGACTCCGCCCAACTCGATCGTGCCGCGGGTGCCGTCCGCCGGCTCGCGGAGGACCCTTCGATCCGCGAAGTAATCCTGAGCGGAGGGGACCCACTGATGCTGGACGACGAACCCCTCGCCACCCTGATCGGCAAGCTCGAAGAGATACCACACCTGCGACGCCTACGCCTGCACACTCGGCTGCCGATCGTGTTACCCGCTCGGGTCACGGATCGCCTGTGCCATATCCTGAGCGCGAGCCGCCTGCAGCCGGTCATGGTGGTGCACACCAATCACGCCCGGGAGCTGGGATCAGCAGCCCGGAGCGCCCTGGAACGATTGCGTAACGCCGGGGTCTTGCTCCTCAACCAAAGCGTGCTCCTACGCGGCGTGAATGACAGTGCACACCGCTTGGCGGCGCTCAGCGAGACATTGTTCGAGTGCGCCGTTGTGCCTTACTATCTCCACCTGCTCGACCGGGTCCTGGGCGCGGCACATTACGAGCTGGACGAGGCGACGGCGATGCGAATCCTCGATCAGCTGCGCACGTTGCTGCCCGGCTACCTGGTTCCGCGGCTGGTGAAAGAAACCGCGGGCGAGCCCTATAAGATCCCAATCGATTCGAAATGAAATCTTGCGAACCAAAAATCCAACAGCTACTGGCCGAGCAGCCCGGCTACGGGCAGGCAGCCGCCAACCTGATGAGTGATTGTCCCTCTACTGGGAACCCATGGGCCAACATCCCGGTCGCTATCGAGCAAGCGATAAAGGAGGCCTGCGACGCCGACCTAGACCGGCCCTTTACCGAAATCGTCGAGGACCATCAGACCGTCCGACGACCGGACGCCTACGAGCGCTGCAAGCCGCCGGAGGACAGGCCCTTGCGTCGCGTCGTGACGCTGACCAAATTCCTACATCGCCATCTTCTTCCCGGTCCGGAAGAACCCGCGAACTATTGGAGCACCGAAGCGCAAACCCACCTGTTCGAGGCGAGAGAAGCGTATCGGCAAATGCTGAAAAGCAAGCCGGAGTCCTTGGATAGCGCGATCTTTCGTGGAACCACCGGCGAGTCGGGGGCACCCACCTGGTGGACCTTTCCGGAAGCAGGACGCCCAGCGTCTGTCGATGCCGCTACCTACATGGAAGAACTCATGTTGGACCCCCAGAGCATCGATGACGCGCGCCGAGAAGGAGGGGTCGTTATTTCGATCCCCCCGCAGCTGTTGGCCGACCAAACCTATAAGCCCTGCGCCCTGGATGCCTTTTGGGAGGATACCGCGTTCCGACCGGACCATAGCGAGAGGCCCTATGGCATGACCTGTCCCGCGCGGTCGGATTTGCAAGGGCACCCGGAGTTGATTTCCCGGTCCTATCGTTATAGTCATTGGCAATCCCGATTAGAGAAGATCGATCTGGAGTGGTTGTAGGCTACCCGAACCTACCTAATGGATACACGAAGCGAATATCTTGCCGGTCTGCGCCGGCTGCTGCGCGAGGAGGCACCCTTCGATCCGGTCAAGCAGGTGATTCGCGCCCGCCTGGTCGGTACGCGCGAGCCGGTGCAGGGTCTGGTCTCCCCACCCCTGGGGCGGGACGAGCCGGACACCAGTCTCCTGCTGCTGTATCTGTACGACCAATTGAGAAGGGACCAGGATCGGCCTGCCCAGGATCGACTGCGCCGTGTAGTAACGGAACTATTGGAAGAGGCCCTGGCCCGTGGTGACGGCTTTCAGGCGATCAACCGCCTGGGCCAACTGGTCGGCGCCTTCGAGGTCCGTCGCTCGGAACCCTTGGCGGGCCGGCTGCGCACCTGGCTCTGGGGGCATCTCGAGGTCGGCCTGCCGCGGCCGGGCGAGGCGCTGATCGAGCTGACCGGCGACGACCTGATCCACGCCCGCCAGATCCTGGATCTCTGGCTGGCGGTCACGCCACCCTTGCCGTCCGGCTGGCCGGAACACTGCGCAGGGAAAATCCGGTCGTTTTTCGATGGAGCCGTTTCCATCCTGAATGGCCGGAGGGACCAACGCCTCGACCAAGCGACCTTCCATCTGTTCACCCTGCTGTATCGAGGGCTCCTGAAGCTCGACCCGGAATATGCCGGTCTCCGGTACCCGACCCTGTGCCGGTTGGCCCACGAGAGCCGCGAGCGGGAGGATACCAAGGGGATCTGGCTGGCCCTGTGCTGGGAGTATGGTGTCCTCTTGGGCGCGAACCAGGCCTGGCGCAATCGCTTTGCCCAGGGATTACTTAGCATCGGCGGGGATGAAAAGAGGCGTTATGAGAATCGTTCCGATTCGGAACTGAATGATCTTTTCTGGCGCGGATTGGAATATCTGGATCACCTGGAGCAAGAACTCTATCTATCCGAATCCACTCCACCATATTTGGACCTGGAAGTAGCCGGCAAACCGAAGGATACCGCCCGGCTTCATGGTGATTCCGATTCGGAATCGGGAAGGCTTTACTTATCCGAATCCACCTCGGCATCTCCGGATCTGAAGGTAGCCGACGAGCCGAAGGATACCTCCTGGCCTTATGGTTATTCCGATTCGGAATCGGGAAAGTTTTACCCGCTCGGACTCGCCTCCAAGCTCCTACGCCCATTAGTGTTGGATTCCAAACCGGTACCAGCTGCCTGAGTAGTGATGAAAATCATCAGCTTTTTCTCCTTCAAGGGCGGCGTCGGACGCACCGCCCTATTGACCAACCTGGGGGCCTATTGGGCCGGTCGGGGCAAGGTGGTAGTGCTGATGGATCTGGATCTGATGGCGCCGGGCCTGGCCTACTCGCCCCTGGCAGGCCCCTATCTCTACCCGGAGGGGAAAGATCTGGGCATGAGCGACCTGATAGCCGCCTTACAGCCCGTGATTGAGGAGCCGGACCGAGAGGAGGCGGCACAGGGGGTCTTCCTGCCCCCCCACTGGCTGTTGCGCGAGATGCACCTGTCCCACCAGGACGGTGGACCGGGAAAAGATCAGGATCAAGGCCAACTTCTACTCATCGATGCCGGCAGCCATCCGGTCACCGGCGCGCCGCCGGGATCCGACGGCATCCTGGCGCCCATCCCCCCGCGCCGGGGTACCCCGGACGAGAGCGACCGCCAGACCCTCTACCGCAGCCTGGCCTATCAGATGCGGGAGGATCTGGAGCACTGGCGGGTCCCCGAGCCCTACCCTGCCGCGGGCCGGACCATCGACTATCTGTTGATCGACAGCCGCACCGGCTTCGCCGAGCTGCCGGATCTCAGCCTGGGCTATCTAGCCGACCGGATCGTACTGGTGGCCGGCCTCAACCCCCAGAACCTCAAGGGCCTGGAACTGACCCTACGCGCCCTCTTGGCCAGCAACGAACGAATCCCCATCGACGAGCTCCATCGCCAGCTCTGCGTCGTCTTCTCGCCGATACCGACCGCCGAGGACGAAACCGTGTTCGCGGCCCTGGAAGAGGCCCACAGCCTGCTGAACCAAAGCCGACGCATCGCCGCCAATCGGGAATACGAACGGGTGCCGGAGAGCTTTGTTCTCCACTACACCCCGATCCTAGCCACCAGTGAGCTCCCCCTGGCAACCCGGTGGCCCGAATCCCTTTACGGGCGCGAGGTCCTGCGCATCGCCCACCACCTGGAGGGCAAGACCGGGCGCGAGGACCAGGACCAGACCCTGCGTCGGATTCGTGACCAGATACTGCAAATCACGGCGCCGGCCGAGCAAACACCGGAAACGACGCCCGTCTCGCCCCCCATGGGTCACCGACCCAATCCCCTGACTAATCTGCCGGCTTGGCATTGGCCCTTGGGCGAGCCAGACGAACCGGCACGAATGAAGAGGTTGGATGAATTGCTGCCGGCCGATTCGGCCATTACTACCGATCGGGAATATTTCCTCAACCGATTGGCAAATAGTCTCGTCCTCACGGCGGAAGAAAAACAAGACATCCTGCAATCCTATCCGTCTTTGTCGCCAGATCGGGTCGATGAATTCCTAACGATCTTCAAGGAGGAACAGAAAGGATTCGAGTCGTTATTGGAACAATTTCCAGATGGTGTCTTTGACCCATTTCATCAGCGAGTTCCGGAATGGGGCGGGATTGTCCTGGGGGATGAGAATGCCGGCTGGCGGCGGTATCTGTATGCACCGTTGAAGGGAGAGAGCCTGTTCGCCCATGCGGAGGCTTGGCCCCACTACTGGTTGGGCCTGGCGCGAGAGCTAATCGCGCGCATGGGGGACAGAGAGGCGGCAGATCAAGCCATCGAGCGGGCGGAGGCCGTAGCCGACCCGTCGGAGCTGGAGACACTGGCCGAGCAGCTGCTCGAGCTCGAGCTGCCGGAGACGACGCCGGCGGAGATCTGGAACCAGCTCGAGGAACGGGCGCGCCGACTGGCACCGGGTCATGCCTGGCTGGATTTCCTGATAGCGCGCCGGCTGCTGCAAGCACCGGAGCCGGACCTGGCCCGTGCCGAGCAATTGCTGACACATCTGCTGGACCATCCACCCGACGACAGCTTCCGGTGTTTTCTCATGGTCACCTTGGTAATCGGCGAGCTGCCGCGACTGGCGATAAGGACCGAACCCATACTACGCCAAGCCATTGCGCTTGACCTGAAAGATGCCCTTCCCTGGCACAACTTGGGCAATCTGCTCACGGAGCATCTCAACCGTTATGAAGAGGCTGAGGCGGTCTATCGTCAGGCCATCGAGCTGAATCCGAAATTCGCCCATCCCTGGAACGGCCTGGGCGATCTGCTCATGCAATATCCCGACCGCTATGAAGAGGCCGAAGCGGCCTATCGTCAGGCCATCGAGCTGGATCCGAAATTCGCCTTCTCCTGGAACGGCCTGGGACTATTGCACCAAACCTTACACCGCGATTGCGAGGAGGCCTTCCGCTGCTTCACGGAGGGCCTGACCAGATCCAAGCCTGAATCCCTTGAAGCCGCCCATCTCCAGCTGAATCTCGGCCGGCTGGAACTGGTACGGGGCCGACCGGACCGGGCGCGGAAGGCGCTGGAGCAGGCACTCGATCTGTTCGACCGCCAACCTAGATTCCAGGCCAATGCCTTGTGGTTAGCCGTCGGACTGGCGGGGCCGACCGATCCCGAGAGCGGCCCGCGCCTGGTATCGAAGACTGACCATTCTGCTGAGGAATCGATAGCAACACTCGTGGAACGCCATACCCGACTGGCTCGGGAGGCATTGGAGAGGGACCCAAAATCCGCTGCCGCCCGGTATCTGTTCATCGCCTCCCTGGCCACGGGCGAAGCGGACGAGGCGCTGTGGCAGGAGATCTTGTCCCGGCTCGAGACCCATCAGGCCTGTTTCGGCTTCATCAACGACCTCTATCTGTTCGCCGGTCTGCGACCGGATACCGCCCCGGCCGCCGCCCAGCGGGTCGCTGCGCTGCTGGCGCTGCCCGCGGAGCAGGTCGCCCGCTTCCGTGACCGACCCAAACCGCCGGACTGGTTGGAACGCTACCGTCCCTTCGCCGAGGGCCGCAGCCGCGGCGCCGGTGATCCCGCCGACCGCACCCGCTTCTGTTTGTAGGTCGGGTTAGGCGCGTCTTACCGATGGCGAGGTCCGCGAATCCATTCGAACGCGCCGTAACCCGACATCGATTGTGCATGACTGCTTACCCTTAAGATGACGTAAATTCAAACGAAGCCAACTACGCACAGCGGCGTCAGCTGGGGATTCGCAATACAGCTGTTGACATTTAACTCTAATCGATTGTTTTCACTATGTTAAATGGCTGCAACACCCCACTCGATTCACCCTAGTGCAGGGAGGAGGCGGAATGAAGGCACGGCTCACGCTCGACGAGGCCACACTTGTCGGCTTTTACGACCGACACTCCATTCGACGGCTTTCACTGTTCGGATCGCAATTGAAAGGTGCTGCTCGTCCTGACAGCGATCTGGATCTGTTGGTGGAATTCGAGCCGGGTAAGGAACCCGGTTTGATCGCTTTGGCAGCAATAGAGCTGGAGTTGTCGGATCTGTTGGGGGGGAGCCTGGTGGATCTACGCACGGCGCAGGATCTATCGCGCTACTTCCGCGAGGAGGTTGTGCGCACGGCTGAGGTGCAGTATGCACGCTGAGGACTGGTCGCGTCTGTCGCATATGATCGATGCTGCGGAATCCGGGTTGGATTTCATGGCTAGACGACAGCGCACGGAGATCGATTATAAGGATCGCAGAAATTCGGTCACCGCGCCTTCGAGGGTGATGGCACCGCTGCGCACCGCTTCCCCGTAACGGCGGTGCCAGCTCGCCAGCAGCACGCGGGCCTGGCGCCACTCCTCAAAGATGATCTTTACCAGGGGGCCTCCCTGCTCGATGAACCCGGATTCCACGAAATCCCGTTCGGCGCGCGCCCGGTCATAGGGCAGGCGGACGATGTGGGTCTGCCAGCGACCGCCCCGCAGCTCCAACCGGCCATAGCTGGCGCGCACGTCGTCGTCGAAAGGGGAACCCACGGAGCCGACGTTGAGGATGCCGGTGCGCCCCAGCCGACGTTGCAGAGGCTTGTGGGTGTGGGCGCCGACGAACAGGGACACGTCCTCCGGCAGCCGGCCACGCAGGTCCTGGTCCGTCGTCCTGGCGGATATGCCGGCCCGATGGCCGGCCATGGAGCCGTGGGTGACATGGACCCAGCTATCCTCGGCATCGGCGTGAAAGCTGATATGATCGGGCCAGTCGAGCAGGGCTTCCTCGACTTCGGCGATCTGCCAGAAGGTCAGATCCGCGAAGCGGCGCATGGCGGCGTCGAGAGCGTCGAGGGGGCGCTCCTGGCCGCAGCGGAGCACCCAGGCCTCATGGTTCCCCACGATCGGTAGCCAGCCCTGCTCACGGCGTAAGGCGTCGAACAGCTCGAGGCAGGCGCGGCTGCTCGGGCCCCGATTGACCAGGTCTCCCGCCATGATCACCAGGTCCGGGTTCCAATCCAGGATATGCTCGACGGCGACCTCCATTGCCGGGAGATTGCCCTGGACATCGGAAAACACGGCGACCTTCATGTACTGTACCTTTAACTGCGGTTGCTCCATCATAATCTATGCGCGGCCCGCACGGATCAGGTCGCGGCGATAGTGGGCATAACCCACTTACCCTACCGGCAGCCGGCGACGTAACCGTTCAGCCCCCCCATCCCGTCATTCCGGCAGGGATTGCCGGAATCCAGATGCCAGGGATGGCAAAACAAAGAGGGGGCTGAACGGTTACCCGGCGATTGGTAGCTGGTAGCTGAATCGTTACCCCAAAATAGCCTATAATCGTTTTGAACCAGCTTCGGAGGCGTGAATGCTTGAAATACTTATTTTCCCTTGCATAACATAACTTTAGCGTACAATTGCAAATACTGGAATTATCTAGATTCAAATCATAATGCAAGTGATTACAATAGAGTTGCACCCTTGGAAAAATAATTTGAAATCAGTATGTTATGTGAGTTATTTGGCGTCTAACCCTGTGTTTCCCGGTTAATAGTCACTGTATCGGCCTCGTATCCTAATATAACTGATTGATTTTTAAAGGTTCACATCGGAAACAACTCTTCGGAAACAACTCTAATGAAGAATCCGCGCGGAATCGGGTCATTGGACTTTTTCGGTCTCCATGTAACCGAACAGCCCCGACCACAAGGCACCCCTCGACATATCGAGGGTTTTCACAACCTCGTCAAGTATTTGGTCCGTCTTCAAAAGGACGGGACGTTGGATGATGATGAGTTCAGCAAACTCGTGAAAAGGGCGGCGGCGGCATCCATTAAAGTTGAAGTAGGTGACAGAATTGAAAGGGATTTGAAACTCAAGATTGAAAGGGTTTTGAGACTTAGGTCAGAGGATAAGAGAGCAGCTTGAAAAATATGGTTTTCGTCAACGGCATACTTTAACAATCAATAGTTTAGAGCCTCTTAATTGGTGAAAACAGCTATTTTTCTAAGGTGCCCAAGATTAGTACAGACTACTTGCCGAGTATTCCAAAATGAAAGAAGAAATAGGGCAAGGCAAACACGAGCTTGCCGCAACAAACGATGGGACGGAGCAAAAATATCGAGACTCTGTTTCCGAAGAACCCGGAACCCCTCCGGGATTCGAGTTTCTAGGGGAACTTCCACCGGAAGCTCGCAAGGTACTTGAGTTCGGCATGATGTCGATACAGGGATTTGGTCCGGTGCCGAATCCTCTGACAGATAAAATTACGGAAAAGCATATAGACAAGATATTGGATATTTCTGAAAGAGAAGATGAGCATTCCTATGAAGACATCAGACAATCAAGAAAGTTTACGTTAGTATACGTCCTTATTTTTATAGCGCTTTTTGTTTTTCTAACAGTCTTCCTCGTTGGAGCCGACAAAGATTTATACAAAGAAGCTATCAAGCTGTTTGCCGTTTTTCTGGGCGGATTCGGTGGTGGATTCGGGGTAAAGAGTTATATGGATCGCAATAAGTAAAAATCTTCCACTTCGGTGAATGGACCCCTGCACCAACTACAACAGGCGGCTGACCGGACTGGCGCGCGCACCGCTCGGTAACTGCCTGCAGGACGGTTTAATCGGTCTGGAAAAGGAGGGGCTGCGGGTGTCCCCGGCGGGGACCGTCGCCGCCTCGCCCCATCCCGCCGTGTTCGGATCGGCCTTGATGCACCCGTATCTCACGACGGATTTTTCCGAGGCCCTGCTCGAAACCATTACGCCGCCGATGCGGGACAAACAAGCGGTTCTCGCTTTTCTGCACGGCCTGCATGTCTTCGTCCACCACCACCTCGGTGACGAGCTCTTATGGGCGACGAGCATGCCGTGCGTGCTGGAGGGAGCGGACCCTATCCCGCTGGCCAGGTACGGTACCTCCAACGCTGCCCGCATGAAGACGGTGTACCGGCGTGGACTAGGCAACCGTTACGGACGCCCCATGCAGGTAATCGCGGGCGTTCACTACAACTTTTCGTTTTCCGATGCCTTTTGGCCGCTGTATCGGGAGCTGGAAGGCTGCAACACGGAGCTGGGAGATTTCCGTTCCGAGGCCTACATGGCGTCGATCCGCAATCTCCAGCGGTTCGGTTGGCTCATTCCCTATCTCTTCGGCGCATCTCCGGCGGTCTGCAAGACCTTTGTGCAGAACCGGAATACGGATCTTGAGGCGTTCGACCGGAGCACCTACTTCTACCCCTATGCGACCTCCCTGCGGATGGGTGATAGGGGCTATCAGAATCTCAAGGCCGCCGGCACCGGGATGCAGGTGAACTATGACAGCCTCGACGCCTACCTGCGGAGTCTGGCCTGGGCCGTCCGGACCCCCTGTCCCGCTTACCAGGCCATCGGTGTCAAGGTCGGTGGGCGCTACCAGCAGCTCAATGCCAATCTGCTCCAGATCGAGAACGAATATTATGGTCCCGTACGCCCGAAACAGCCTCCCCGGTGGATGGAGAAGCCGAGTCTGGCCCTGCGCCAACGCGGTGTTGGCTATTTGGAACTACGCTCCCTCGATGTGAACGCTTTCCATCCCCTCGGCGTGACCGAGGAGCAACTCTATTTCCTGGATGCCTTTATGCTGTTCTGCCTGCTTACGGAGAGCCCCCGCATCGGTACGAGTGAGCGCCGGGCCATCGATGCGAACCTGCTCTCAGTTGCTCACCGAGGCCGCGATCCCTCCCTGGAGCTGGACCGGAATGGAAACGGCATCCGCCTCCGTCAGTGGGCGGAGGAAGTGTTGGATGCCATGCTCCCGGCCGCGGAGTTGATGGACGGTGGCAGCGGCGGTCCCTGTGCCAATAGCCTACGTCGGCAGCAAGAGAAGGTACGCGATCCGGAGCTGACACCCTCCGCCAGGATGCTTGCCGAGATGCGGGCCAACGCAGAGAGCTTCTTCGACTTTGCGCAACGTACCTCGCAGCAGTACCGTGACCGATTCCGTAGCTCATCGCTCGATACCGAGTACGAGACCTTGTTCGAGCGCCTGAGCCGAGAGTCGTGGGAGCGCCAACGGGAATTGGAGGAAACCGACGATATGGGTTTCGACGAATTCCTCGAGCGCTACTTTGCCCAAGGCGAGCAGGCATTGGATTTTCACCCCTGAGTTGGATGAGCCGAACAAGCGATGTGGAACGAAAAACTGATCGAAAAACTGACGGGCCCCCAGATCGTCAACGACTCGAAGACGCCATCCGGCAGGGTACATGTCGGTTCCCTGCGTGGTGTGTTGATCCACGATGCGATCTACAGGGCGCTCCTATCCCATGGCTTCGATACGAGCTATTCCTATGGAATCGATGATTTCGATCCATTGGACGGGCTCCCCGCGGATGCGGAGCCCTGGCTAAAGGATTACCTGGGATATCCGTTATGCAATGTTCCCGCGCCGGAAGCATCTTCCGCCACCGATCTGGCCGATCACTATATATCGGAATTCCTGGATATCTTCAGTGAGCTGGGCGTCGGCGCTGAAATCTATCGCACGCGCGATCTCTATCGTTGCGGTCGGTTCAACGAAGCCATCGATGCAATCCTGGAGAACGCCCATATCGTCCGCAAGGTCTACGCGGAAGTCAGTCATGCCATGCGACCGACTAATTGGTTTCCATTTCAGGTTATCTGCGAACGGTGTGGAAAAATCGGCGTTACCGAGGTAACCGACTATGACGGAAAGGAGATCTCCTATGAATGCAAGCCGGATCTGGTGACCTGGGCTAGCGGCTGCGGGAACCGCGGCAAAGTTTCACCCTTCGACGGGAACGGCAAGCTGCCCTGGAAGCTGGAATGGGTTGCGAAATGGCATACCTTCGGCATCACGATCGAAGGCGCCGGTAAGGACCATTGCACCAAGGGTGGCTCCAGAGAAGTTGCAGCCGCATGTCTGCGCGGCATCTTCGGTGAGAACCCTCCGTTGAATGTCCCTTACGAATTCTTTTTGGTCGGCGGCGCCAAGATGAGCTCATCCAAGGCCGTGGGGACTGCCGCGCGGGAAATGGCGGACTTGCTGCCCCCGGAGGTCCTGCGCTTTTTAATGATCAGAACACCTCCGAGAAAGGCCGTAAACTTCTCGACCGACTGCGACTATTTGGTAAAGCTCTATAATGAACATGATCGACTCGTGGAATCCCGTTTGTCGGGGCGAGCAACGGCCGAGCAGGAAAAGACGCTGCAGATGATCGAGGTCGATCCCCAATCGACGGCCTATCATCCGGTGGGTTTCCAGTTACTCACCGCCTTACTCCAGCTTCCACACATCGACGTCGAGAAAGAGATCAAACGCAGGTCAACGACCGGTCCAAGTACGCCGGACCAGGACAGCCTGCATAAGCGGCTGCGTTCCGCGCGCTACTGGCTGGAGCATTTTGCCTCCGAGGAAGACCGCTTAGCATTGCAGCCGAAGGTTCCGGATTCCGTAAACCGGTTGCGCGAGTCTCAACGCGCCTTTCTCAGCTTGTTGGGGAGCCGATTTCCTAGGGACCGGATAACGGAGGATGAATACCAGTCCTTCATTTTCGATATGGCGCGACTGACGCCGATCGATCACAGACTAGCCTTCCAGGCGCTTTATCGAGCGCTCTTCGATAAAGATCAAGGCCCGAAGGGCGGTGCACTGCTCTCTTATCTCGATACCGACTTCCTGATTGAAAGATTCTCGGAAGTTGCATACTCCGTCGACGGATTCTGGCACGAGACCGGCGTGACCCCGGAGCTCTGTGAGGGCTGGATCTCTGAGCATGAGCAATCGATCTCCGAAATGGAGTTTGCCCTGCTCGTCAATGCCGTGATGTCTGCCGGACCTTCTTCCGGCTCAGGTCGGCCCTTGAGGGGAAGGGGTGTCGTGGAGGTCTATGCGAGGCTCGATAACGGCAGGGAACACACGCTGCGTGTACTGTCCATCGACTTCGGGGAAGAAGAAGTCGATCTTGCGCAGGAGGCTAAACGTCTGGAGAAATACGGAAGCGGTTTTATACAGGGCCTGGCTGAAAAATTCCGACTGAGCTTCAAAGAAAGGGCACCAATCCGGATCACGCAAGAACACATGGATACCCCCATGCATCATTTCCCTACCCGAGCCTCATCAGGAGAAAGCTGACAGTTCTGCGAGCGTTAGGTATCGCCGGATCGAGGCAAAGGATATCCAATTCGTTCACAACCGTTCAGCCCCCTCTGGTATCAGAACGGGAGCTGGTCCGGGCCTTATTACTCGATCACGTAGAATTTGGATATGCCCGTATCTGAACGGGAGCCGGTCTGGACCTTATGCTCGATCATATAGGTACCTGGTTTGATCTCCTCCGGAACCGTGAAATCCAGGGTTGTCTCCCGCTTCCCCTTCTCGCGCCCCCCGCTGGTGGGACCCAGTGTCACGAGAGCAATATCATCCTTGTCCTTTATTGTCCAACTTTCCACCACCGGTGCGGTGGATTGGCGGGGTGGCAGGTTCAACCAATATACCGTCCGAACCGCTACCTTCCCCCCGGCTTCCACCACGGTAGGTGTGTTTCTACTTTTTTGAATCTTGACCTGGGGCTGAGTAACCGGTCCGGTCGCCCCATAAGCACGCCTTTCCTCCGCGGTCGAACTGACCAGTTTCGATTGGTAGTTGTTAATAGTAAAAGCGGCCAACCCAGTGGCAACGCTGACCGCCGTACCCACCGTAGCGTTGGTTAATGCCCCCGTGATGCTACCGACAACCATGCCGGCAATGCCCACCCCTACAGTGTTATCCTGCGTGTCGTTGGTTGTCTGACACCCGGATAGGGCGATGGTCATAGCGGCAACAATCAGTAGCTTGTGGTCGATGCGTTTCACCGTGCTGAATTCTCCGAATAAACAAGTACCAAGATCCCGTTCAAGCATCTTCTAACACCATTTTCCAGCGCATTATAGAGGAGGTAATTCGCTGTTCCTAGTTATACCCGTCACACCCTCCGAACAACGCCAAATAATTCAGGGTTGCTCAACAGCCCCTAGTAATAGTAGGGCTCAGCGCCGTCCGGCAACTTCTCGATCTTCTTCGCCAGCAGCAATTTTGCCTCCTCGACCTCCCTTGTGAACGGCTGTCGAATCGCCTTGAAAAAGCTGTTATCGAAAGCGTAGTTGCCGCTACCGCGCGGGGCCTCCACGCCGACCGCGATGTCGTGCCTGGCCCCATCTGCGGGTAGGTAGGAACGCAAGGTGACGACATAATCGCTGTGCAGTAGGTTCCGGATCTCCGCAAGGATAGGTCGCATACCGGATGGCCTCTCCCCGACTCTGTAGTAGATACCGAGGGAGTTCTTCGACAAGGCTTCGAGGTTCTTGAAATGGGTGCGATTGGTAGGCGAGTAGGCCAGCGAATAGATCGGATAAGGGCTGGGCAAAGCGGCGATGCGCGTCATCAGGTCCTCGCGGGTGATTGCGCTGCCCTCGTCCTTGCCGTCGGACATCACGAGCACCGAGCAAGAAACGACAGAATTGGAATCCTCGGAGTTCGTGCCGCACATCCGCAACGCGGCGTCGATAGCGTCGTATAAACGGGTCTTCAGGCCATCCGCACGCATGGCGGCAAGGCGGCGAGCGAGCGCCCTCCCGTCGCGCTCGAACCGAGACACGACGGCATAACCCTCCTTGGTGTCTCGAACCAACAACACGGCCACCTCGTCCTGGGGACGCTTGCCCTCGATGAATCGAACCGCTGCTCGCAGCATCTCCTCGAACGGCGTATGGGCCTTGGATCGAAGGGCCTGGGATTCGACCCCCTCGGTTTTATGGCCCATGGATTGACTGGCGTCGATCACAAGCACGGACCGGGTGGCCTCCCGACGACCACGCATCGATTGAATGCCGAACTGCTTCTTCCTCGGATCATAGGGGCGGCCTCGAATCATCAAGAGGACATTGTATTCGTTCAGATCGGGTAAGGGCTGCATCTTATCGTCGAATGTACGCAAATAGATCCGGATGAAGGGATACAAGGAGAAGTCGGTACGATAGATCACCACTGCGTGTTCGCCGGGAGCGACAAATCCGTACCCTGGGGCGGATACCGTACCGTTGAATAGAATCAATACGACGATCATCCCGATCCGCCTCAGGCGTTCCAAGACGGAGCCCGATAGGCGTGAGCCTCGCGTTCCCATAATCAATACTCCTCCGAATCTCCGACTCAGCGATTGTGGGGGATAGAAGCCTCACGCTTATTTCGTGCCATGATATGTCGGAGACCAAGCAGTCGGATCACTTAGATTCGACTTAGGTTGCCTTACCACCTTTGGCTTCGGCTTTCTCGGCTTGACCGTTAGCTTTACCTTGACCCTTTGCTTTGCCTTGGCCTTGCGCTTGGTTTTTGCCGCAGATCCCTGTCCTTTGGACCGCTTAGGTGTCTCCGCCCCCGGATCGGGCGGCGGCGACGCGGCAGCCGCACTTGGCTTCGGCGTTCTCGGCTCGGCCGTTTTCTTTGCCTTGGCCTTGCGCTCGGTTTTTACCGCAGGTCCCTGTCCTTTAGGCCGCTTAGGTGTCTCCGCCCCCGGATCGAGCGGTGGCGACGCGGCAGCCGCACTTGGCTTCGGCGTTCTCGATTCGGCCGTTTTCTTTGCCTTGGCCTTGCGCGTGGTTTTTGCCACAGATCTCTGTCTTTCAGGCCGCTTAGGTACCTCTGCCCCCAGATCGAACAGCGACGACACAGCGGACGCACTCGGTGTCGCGGACAGGACCACTGGCACGGACAGCTGGGCCGGCACCTCACTTCGGTGCTTCTCGAAGATCTCCATCCACGGGCTGTCAGAGACGGGTTGGGGTCCCCTCCCCGGAGCGAGCGGTGATGCGGCAACCGCACTCCGCTTCGGCCTCTCCGATTCGGTCGTTTTCCGGGCTTTTGTCATAGGTCCCTGTTTTTCAGGCTGCTTAGGTGCCCCTGCCCCTGGATCGAGCGGCAGCGACGCGGCAGCTGCACTTCGCTTCGGCGTTCTCGGCTCGGCCGTTTTCTTTGCTTTGGCCTTGCGCTCGGTTTTTGCCGCAGATCTCTGTCTTTCAGGTCGCTTAGGTGCCTCCGCCCCCAGATCGAACAGCGACGACACAGCGGACGCACTCGGTGTCGCGGACAGGAGCATTGGCACGGACGGCTGGGCCGGCGCTTCACTTGGGTACTTCTCGAAAATCTCCGTCCACGAGCTGTCAGTCGGATCGAGCGGTGATACGGCGAACGCACTCCGCTTCGATCCCTCCGATTTGGTCGTTTTCCGGGCTTTTGTCATAGGTCCCTGTCTTTCAGGCTGCTTAGGTGCCCCTGCCCCTGGATCGAGCGGCGGCGACACGGCGGCCACGCTTGGCTTCGGCGTTCCCGACTCAGCCGTTTTCCTGGTCTCGGCCTTGCGCTCGGTTTTTACCGCAGATCCCTGTCTTTCAGGCTGCTCAGATGCCTCCGCCCCCGGATCGAGCGGCGGCAACACGGCAGTTGCAATTCGCTGCGGTGTGCTTGACTCGGCCGTTTTCTTTGCCTTGACCTTACTCTCGGTTTTTGCCGCAGGTCCTTGTCTTTCAGGCTGCTTAGGTGTCTCCGCCCCTGGATCGAACAGCGACGCCACAGCGGACGCACTCAGTGTCGCGGACGGGACCATCGGGACGGGCTGCCTGGCCGGTAGCTCACTTCGGTGCTTCTCGAAGAGCTCCATCAAGGGGCCGTCGGAAGCGGTCTTAGGTACCCTGGTCACCGCCAGTTGTTCATTGGAAAACACGGAGGGTAGTCCCTCAGTGAATCGAGTCGGCTCGGTAGCTGGTGCCGTACCGACTCCCGACTGAAGGGTTGTTCCCGCCGCGTCAGGTTGCGACGCCCCAGCGGGGACAGATTGCTCGGACATGGGCTCCGACGACAGGTGGTCTGACCAAGGCTGCGCGGGTGGTGATTGGTTGGGAGAAGGTATCAGGCCACCAATGAACACCACCAGCCAGATCACGATCGCCACCCCACCGACCCACAGCGGGAGTTTCGACACCAGCACGGTAAGGCGGGTGGCCAATGGAGAACGGGGCGGTGGAGTATCCATGGGTGACGGTTACATGTTTACGAATACACGGCCGATCTTTTATCCCGTTACGCGGTCGGTGTCATGGTGCGAGTCAACCGCTCCGCTTCCCGCACCACCTGCGTGAGCTCGGCATCGATGCGCTCCCGGTCGCCGGCCTTGGCGGAATCCTCCAACGCCTTGAGATGGGCATCGAGGGCGGGCACGCCGCAATAGCTGGTCGCGCCGCGCATGCGGTGAGCAGTCGTGGTGAGCAGCGGCCAATCGTTGGCCTGGAAGCAGCGCCGCAGATCGGAGAGGTCCTGAGGGAGCCCACGCACAAGCATTTGAACCAGCTCGCGGGCGAGGTCCAGGTTGCCGCCCGCTATCTCCAGGGCCGCCGCCTCGTCCCACGCCGGCAAGTCGGTAGCAATGGATTCCGTGTTTACTCGCTTTTCTTCCATTTCAAGATTTCCTCCGGCCCTTGGCAAGTGTGTATCCGGCCCCAACTCTAACACTCGGCACTGGTGCCTTCCAGAGTCTTAATGCCGCCGGTCGGTCCTTTCTCGGACTCTCCTTCTGGTGCACAATTACCTGGTCGAGCCATCAACGAGCCCGCGCACCGTGGGCGGAGATCCATGCACAATCCGACCATCGAGGCCTGCGTCGGCAACACGCCCCTGGTACGCCTGCAACGGCTGCCGGGAGAGACGGACAACCGCATTCTGGTGAAGCTGGAGGGCAACAACCCGGCTGGGTCGGTAAAGGACCGCCCGGCGCTGAGTATGATTCGGCGCGCGGAAGAGCGTGGCGAAATCACCCCCGGAGATACCCTCATCGAGGCCACCAGCGGGAACACAGGGATTGCGCTGGCCATGGCGGCGGCCATCCGGGGCTACCGGATGGTCCTGATCATGCCCAAGCACATGAGCCTGGAGCGGCGTGCGATCATGCAGAGCTTCGGCGCCGAGATCCTGCTCACGCCCCAGGCAGGCAGCATGGAGGCAGCCATCGACCTGGCACGGCAGATGGAGGCCCAGGGGAAGGGCAGGATCTTGGATCAATTCGCCAATCCCGACAACCCGCGCGCCCACTACGAAGGCACGGGACCGGAGATCTGGCGCGACACTCAGGGCGCCGTCACCCACTTCGTCAGCTCCATGGGCACCACGGGCACCATCATGGGGGCAGGGCGCTATCTCAAAGAGCAGGACCGATCGATACGGATCATCGGCGTGCAGCCCGAGGAAGGTGCCAGCATACCGGGCATCCGCTGCTGGCCCCAAGCCTACTTGCCCAAGATCTACGACCCCTCCGGCGTGGACCGCATCATCCATGTCTCCCAGGGGCAGGCGGAGCAGACGACGCAGGAGCTGGCGGCACGGGAAGGCATCTTCGCCGGCATCTCCTCGGGCGGCGCGGTCGCCGCGGCCCGCGCGCTCAGTGCCGAGCTTAAGGGTGCGGTCATCGTAGTCATCATCTGCGACCGGGGGGACCGCTACCTGTCCACCGGGGTCTTTTCCACCTAGACCACACGGCCTGCCGGGGACCCTCGTCCCGGTGGCATGCGCCGCCGGGGGCGAAATGCGCGGCCGTAGCGACCAACAAGCGTTCGAGTCGGCTCGGACTATTCGACAATGGCTGTGACTCGATGCCGACGGCTTTTTGAGTGACGAAAACGCGAAGGCGAGCATGCTCAAATTATGTCGTTTTTGGTTGCTTACGTCTACCCTCCGTCCAAAGCCAGGTGCGTATAAATCTCCGGCTTTCAGCCACCGGCTGCCTAGCAGGCTGTGCCCACCGATGATTCACTCGGCTGCAATCAGGCCGCGGTTGTTGACCGCGGGACGGTTTGAACCGCAGAGACGCAGAAGACGCAACAGGGAAAACCAATCCGCCAAGATCATGTTTTCGAGAAAATTTATACTTGCTCGCCCCGGATGACCGCATCTTGCTACATCATCGGGGTGCTCGATAACGGCATCGCCGGTCTGACGCCGGAAGCTCTGGCGCGGCTGCGCGGCGTCGATCTGGTCATCGGCAGTGCACGTACCCTGGCGCTGTTTGCCGACCGGTTGCGTACCGGGGCACGGACCCGTGAGCTCACCGGCCAACTCGAGAAGATCCCGGACTGGATTCGGGAGGCCCAAGCACAAGGCCACAGCGTCGCGGTATTGGCGACCGGTGATCCCTGGTGTCACGGCATCGCGGGAACTCTAGGGGCGCGACTGATGCCTGGCACTTACGAGGTGGTGCCCAACGTATCGACCGTGCAATTGGCATGCGCCCGGCTCGGGCTGGCCTGGCAGGACATGCGGATCGTCTCCGTACATCGCGGCGACACCGGGGAATGGCATGAGGGCGCCGGACCCGAGCATGGGCTGTATCCGGTGCTGCGGGCGCTGGATCGGAACGACCGGCTAGCCGTCCTGACCAGCCCGGACAACACCCCCGATCGCATTGCGCGCATGGTGGTCGCGGAGGGGCTGGACGAGGACCTCCGGCTTGCCGTTGCCGAGCGCCTGACTCGGGACGACGAGCGTATCGTCTCCGACTGCACCGTCAAAGAAGCCGCCGCTCGCCGGTTCGCCGACCCCAACGTCCTCTTGCTGTGGCGTGAGATCCCACGGCGCCGCGCGGTGCTGTTCGGATTGGCGGATGATGCCTACCTGCAACGCCGGCCGCAACGGGGCCTGATTACCCGGCGCGAGATACGCGCCGTGTCCCTGGCACGACTGGCCCTGCGTGCCGACAGCATCGTCTGGGACGTCGGCGCCGGCTCCGGCGCCTTGGGCCTGGAGGCCGCCCGCTTGTGCGCGGACGGCCATGTCTATGCCATCGAGCAAAACCCTGCGGATCTTAAGATCGCCGCCTACAATCGCCATCGCTTGGGAGTCCACAACTACAGCCTGGTTCAGGGCAAGGCCCCGGCGGGGCTGGACGCCTGGCCCGATCCCGACGCCGTATTTATCGGCGGTTCAGGCGGGGAGCTGGCCGCGCTGATCCGGCTGGGCCTGCAACGCCTCAGGCCCCAGGGCAGACTGGTGATGAACCTGGTCACCTTCGAGAATCTGGGAACGGCCATCACGCTGCTCAAGGCCTCCGGTGCGGTCTGGGATGTCACCCAGCTCCAGGCGTCTCGCAGCCGGTCCGTTCTGGACATGCACCGGCTGGCAGCCGAGAATCCGGTGTGGATCCTATGCGCGCAGGTAGGTGAGAACCACCAAATAGACACGAATGGGCACAAATGATGTGGATCCAATGTGTGGCAGGTAAGGGTAGGATGCGGTGAGCGCCTGCCTACCGCCCCAGAAGGGTGTCGCAAAAGTCCCTCTCCCGCCGGGAGAGAGCCTGCGCCGAGCGCAGCGAGGGGGGCTTGAGGAGAGGGGGTCAAAGGGCGAAGATCGGTGCCTTTTGCGACACCCTCCCCGGGGATGGGGCGGGCAGGCAGCAAACCGCATCGACCAGCTACCCTTTTTTGAACCGCAAAGGCGTGCAGGGCGCAAAGATTTTTTTGTGGGTAAGGTTATTCGTATCCAAGCCAGCGCACTCCAGCATGCGGTAAATGCCTGCTGCCCGCAGGGACGCCCAAGGCAGGTCGTAATCATTCAGCCCCCTACTTCATGATTGACAAAGGTATCTTATACGGCATATCCCTGGGTCCGGGCGATCCCGGATTGATTACCCGTCGTGCCTGGGCGTTGCTGGAGCGGGACGATGTCCACTGGACCTACCCGGTGCGCGGCAAGGGCCACCAGAGCTTTGCGTTGAGCATTACGTGGGCCGCGGGGCTGAGGCCGCCATCCGGCTGTGAGCCTCTGGTCTTCCCGATGACCCACGACCAGGCACGGCTCACCGCGGCCTGGTCCGCGGCCGCACAGCGGGTAGGGGAGATACTGCGGCAAGGCCGCGACGTGCTCTTCCTAGTGGAAGGCGACGCCTCCATCTACTCCAGCTTCGGTTATCTGGCCCGCACCCTCACCGCGCTGGATCCCGATATCAGAGTGGAAACCGTAGCGGGGGTCTCCTCCTTCAGTGCATCGGCGGCACGCTTACAAATGCCCCTGGCGGACCTCGACGACCGCATGGCCATCCTCCCAGCCGGTTACGGCATCGACACCCTGGATCACCTGCTGGACGAGTTCGATACCCTGGTGTTGCTCAAGGTCAAGCCCCTGTTGGACGACATCATCGACCTGCTGGCACGCCGCCGGCTGCTGGAACACGCCGTCTTCTGCGAGAAGACCGGGACCCCGGAGGAACGTATCGTGCGGGATCTGAACTCCCTGCGCGGGACGTCGGTCAACTATCTCTCCTTGCTGCTGGTGAAAAACCCGGATCGGGTGGGGGGGCTTTGAGCGACCGCAGCGTGGGATTTGTTCCGCGTTCGATTAGCTCCTGATTCGCTTCGAATTGAGGTATTAAAATGATGAATCTTTTCGCAAAAGACACTCGCCGAAGGATCGTTGGGCAGTTCTGCCTTACCATCTTGGTTTTCGCTGTGCTTGGAGTGTTGCAGGGCGTGGCTGCGGCAACGGGATCCCTCAGCGCGTTGCTTCAGACGGATTCGCCCACCTATGGTGTATCCGATGCGATGGTCGTTCGGTTTACGCTCGCCAATAATGGTTCCGAACCCGTGCAGGTGTTGCCTTGGAACACACCATTGGAGGGTAAGTTCACCGCACCGATCTTCAAGGTACAGAGTAACGGACAAGAGGTCGCATACATCGGACCGATGGTCAAGCGACCCGCTCCGACTGCTGGTGATTACATCACTATTAAACCGGGTGAGGCCGTATCAGCAACGCTGAATCTCGCCGAGGGTTACGCGGCCTATAACGCAGGTAGCTACTCGATCAGTTTCGATGCGAACCTGGCGATTCTGGGAGGCCCGAGCGCTAAGTTGAACGGGGCCAGTGTTGCACCGAACATCAGTGCCGCGACAACACTGGTACTGAGCGAGAATCGTCCTATTCCACCGTCCCCGGCGCCCAAGCAGGCAACCTACACCGGCTGTACGACGAGCGAAACGAACACGCTCAGCAACGCCCATGCTTCGGCTGAGGCAATAGCGACGGAGGCACATTCCGCCTTGAACAATGCGCCGACCAGTCAACGCAGCACCGCCCCGCGATACTTGAAATGGTTCGGTACTCATACTCAGTCGCGGTATGCGACAGTGGAAGGGAATTTCAATGCGATCTCCGGTGCATTGAGCAATCAGGTCATCACCTTCAATTGCAACTGCAATGAACCATATTACGCTTATGTTTATGCGAACAACCCTTACGAGATCTATATCTGCAATTACTTCTGGACGGCCCCACGGACGGGAACTGACTCACAGGCGGGGACCATTGTCCACGAGGTCTCGCATTTTACGGTGGTTGCCGATACGGATGATCATGCTTACGGTCAGACCTTATGCGCAAACCTCGCCTCCAGCACCCCGGATCTGGCGATTGAAAATGCCGATAGCCACGAATACTTCGCCGAGAATACACCGCCCCTCTCAATGGGCTCGGGCGGCAGTAGTTGTACACGACAACCCTGGGATTGGGCTTACTGTAGCGATCCCAACTGTGGTCCCTGCGCTGCCGGCGAGGGTGATTGCGACAGCGATGCTGAATGCCAATCCGGGTTGGTTTGCGCCCATGACGTTGGCCTCAATTATGGTCAAACGAGCATGATGGATGTATGTGAGAATTCCAGCGGTTGCAGGCTGTCACCGTGGGATTGGGGTTATTGCAGTGATCCCAACTGTGGTCCCTGCGCTGCCGGCGAGGGTGATTGCGACAGCGACGCTGAATGCCAATCCGGGTTGGTTTGCGCCCACAACGTTGGACTCAACTATGGCCAAACGAGCACGATGGATGTATGTGAGAATTCTAGCGGTTGCAGGCTGTCACCATGGGATTGGGCTTACTGCAGTGATCCCAACTGTGGTCCCTGCGCTGCCGGCGAGGGTGATTGCGACGGCGACGCCGAATGCCAAGCCGGTTTAGTCTGTGCCCACGATGTTGACTCCACTATACAAACGACGATGGATGTTTGCGAGCAGCCGAATACTAATGCTTGCAGGCTGTCACCATGGGATTGGGCTTACTGCAGTGATCCCAACTGTGGTCCCTGCGCTGCCGGCGAGGGTGATTGCGACGGCGACGCTGAATGCCAATCCGGGTTGGTTTGCGCCCACAACGTTGGACTCAATTACGGCCAAACGAGCACGATGGATGTATGTGAGAATTCTAGCGGTTGCAGGCTGTCACCATGGGATTGGGCTTACTGCAGTGATCCCAACTGTGGTCCCTGCGCTGCCGGAGAAGGTGATTGCGACGGCGACGCCGAATGCCAAGCCGGTTTGATTTGCGCCCATGACGTTGGTTCAGACTACGGGCAGGCATCTAGTATAGATGTCTGTCAGGCACCGCAGGTTTGCACACGACCGCTCTGGGATTGGGCTTACTGCAGTGATCCCGACTGTGGTCCCTGCAATCGCGGTGAGGGTGACTGCGACAGCGATAGTGAATGTCAGGTTGGGCTCGTGTGTCGGCATGATGTCGGCACGGCCTATGGTCAGGCCGCTGCGATGGATGTTTGCGAGTGAGTTGATGTCCGGTAGCCCCGTAATGGCATGACACCGTATCGGATGCCATGTGTTTTGTCTTCGCCTGCGCTACCGCGTAGACTCCGGCAAAACACATGGCCTTAAGGCTAGGTGGGAGGCGTCGTACTTCGCTCATCTGTTTTATCGCCCCCTCTCTTCCTGTGTTCTTCTGGTGGGTCCTTCCATTCTCCCATCTGATTATGTTAGGAAGACCGATGTCACAGCAGGTGGTGTTGCGCTTATCGGTCGAAACTAGGTACTAGGCGTCAGGGTCTCTATTTGGGAGCCACATCCGGGAAATTGAAGTGAAACCCATCGTCGTTGTCTATGCAATGCTCCTGTTCGGATTGAGTATCGGCCTATATCGGCTGTTTGATGGTGTACCGCCGAATGATTCCTCGCATGGGTCGCAGTTGAAGTCTACTGACGCATCAGTTTTACCTGTGCCGATACCTTCCCGTCGAATTAGCTCGAAAGTGTTCGAGTCGGGGGGGGGCGCAATTCCGGCCTTAGGCTCTGTTGGTAAAGATGCTGAGTCCGTGGGACGGGGGTCCGACGGGAACCTCGGTATTCGGAGGCGGCGAATGCTTGAAGACTGGTTGATCGCCTACCGGGACCCCGCTCTCAATAAGACTGAGAAGCGGGAGCTTCTCAAGGGGTTGGCGCGGACTCGACGGCCAGAACTCGTCAAACCCCTAGGCGATCTGGCGTACTCGGCTGCGGACGATGATGATATGGACTTGTTGCGCGCAGTTGCCGAGGGGCTCGTGCTCATCGGGACCGAGGAGGCAATCACGCAACTGGGAAATCTGATGACACGCCTGCCACAGGATGGTGACGAACCCCATGTCGTCGGAGATTCTCTGGCGCAGGTGCGCGACACGCGACTTCTACCCCAATTGGTGCAAATCGTCGATGAGCGCTATCGCGGTTACCATGGAGCACTGTTCGCTATGGTCGCTATGGGAGACACTGGAGTTCTTCAGGCACTAGAATTAGCCGAGAGCGATTCCACCGGCGCCATTTTCCAACAGCTGAAGACCGTACTCGCTCATGGTGAGTATGATGACGAAGTGACCGAGACGTTGCGCGAGCTAGGTGGTTACGACGAACTCATCGCTGAGCCGGACGGCGGAAGGTGGTAAACTTGGAACCTACCAACGTTACCGACCGAAGCGAAAAAATTACAGATCAGCCACTATTCTAATAAGGTAGCAAATATCACGGGTGCTTAGAGATTTGCCTCTACTCGGGGCGGTTGACATAAGCGTAGAAGGGTTCATTATGCCCCGTTTCTTGATTTGATCCCCTCTCCCCAACCCTCTCCCCGAGAGAGAGGGGGTGTTGCGTGTGGCGTGCCCAACCCACTGCTAGTGGCGATGTTTCCATTTAAACCTTAACCAATACCACATAACAAAAAGCTGTCACCGCCCCATTGGGTCGGCATTTAGCAATCCTGAATTATTTGGCGTGATCTGAGAAGGTGTCGTGTTGGGTTACGGCGCGTTCAACGTTGTTTGTGTTCTTCAGGATCGGGCAGCGCGCCTAACCCAACCTACACCCAACACGAGGTCCGCGCGTACGACCGTGCAGGGGGTAATGTGGGTGTAGGTTGCGTTAAGACGCCGGCATGACCCAAGCAGACGATCAGCGCGCCTGGTGCGTCGAACGCAACCCGTCAAACCCTGTCCCGACGCAGGGGGGATCTTTTCCCTCCACACGACGCCAAATAATTCAGAATCGTTTCGGCTCGAAACCGGGCTGGTTCTTGACCTCCATGAGTTCATCGCCGACCGCCAGCACCAGAAAGCCCTGTTTCTCCGCGTAGGCGAGCACGTTCTTTTCTACGCTGAGACTGGCGAGAATTCCCACCAAGGGCAGGGCGTCATGCTCGGGAAAGAAGGTTCGGAACTCGGCGATGTCGGCCACGAAGCCGTCTACGTCGGTGCTGCGCAGGGTCGCCTTGGTACTGTTGAGGCAGACGCAGTCGGGGGTTACCACTAAGGCGTCGAATTCCTTCATTCGCCCGTCGGGCAAACGGCGCTTGAGTCGGACCATCAGGTCATAGGCGGGCTCGTTCAGGCGTTCTTCGATGACACGGGGTAGACTCGGGGCGACCAGGTCTTCGACCAGGGTGCCCAGCTTGTTGGAGAGCTCCCCCCACTTTTTGTTCATCTCCCGCTGCTGCCGGCGCGCTTCGTCTTTGAAGTCACGCATCTCGTCCTTAAAATCACTCATTTCATCCTTGAAATCACTCATTTCATCCTTGAACACACGCATTTCGTCCTTGAATAGGCGCAGCTCCGTTTCCGTTTGCCGTTGCGAGTCGTAGAGCTTGCGGAATTCGGCGCCGACACTCCGGACGAAATCCTGCACGGTCTGTTCGAGGCTATCGATACGTTCGATGACGGCTGCCATAATCAGCTCCCAGAATTTTGGAAACCAGGAATCTTGGAGACCAGAGAGAAAATAGCCGGCTCACGGCCCGGATGCAAGCGGGGTCGGTTTTCGCCTTCCGGCCCGAGGCCCTAACGGAAACGGAAATCGCCTGAGCCCGAATTCTGCTTCGGGTATCATAGATGCAACTATGGGCGCGGGTAGTGGGGTCGGTGCTCGGCCCGATCGCGCGTGTGACTTCGCGGGTCGGAGAATCCCTGGAGGGGGTCTTGCAAGGCCCTGTGACGGACGGCGGCGAAGGTTGCCTATCTCGGTTGAGCCTTAGGGAAGGCGGGGTGAGTCTGTCGTGTCTGCTTGGATCGACATGCATTTCGGGAACCCGAGTAATTTCCAGGTGTTGGAGTTGATGAGGGCCGGCGGCTGGTTGATGCTGCCGATCCTTGCCTGTTCGGTCATCGCCATGGCTATTGTCATGGAACGGCTGTGGACCCTGCGTCGGCGCAGGGTCATGCCCGAAGGCTTGGTTACTAAGATCCGGGAGTGGCACTGCCGAGCGCAGCTCACGGAGGAACGCCTGGTCAAGGTGCGGGATGGCTCTCCCCTGGGGCGTATCTTGACCGCGGGCTTGGTGAACCGGGAGTATTCCCGGGAGGTGATGAAGGAGGCCATTCACGACACCGGCCGTCAGGTGGTGGCGGAGCTGGAGCGCTATATCAACGCCTTGGGCACGATTGCCGCGGTGACACCCTTGCTGGGGCTGCTGGGGACCGTCATCGGGATGATCGAGGTCTTCGGGGTCATCATGGAGGCCGGCGTGGGCAATCCGGGGGTCCTGGCGGGCGGCATCTCCAAGGCCCTGATTACCACCGCCGCCGGCCTTTCAGTGGCCATCCCGGCCCTGATGTTCCACCGCTACTTCAACGGCAAGGTCGATAAGCTCACCATCGGCATGGAGGAGCAGGCCCTGAAGCTGGTGGAGATCATCAAGGGCGAGCGCGCGGAGGACGGTGTCAAGTGAACCTGCGCCCGCATCGTCCCGAACCCCCCGATATCAACCTGACGCCGATGATCGACGTGGTCTTCCTGCTCCTGATCTTTTTCATGGTGTCCACTACTTTCCAGGAAGACACCCGCATCCGGGTCCGGTTGCCGGAGGCCCAGGGAGAAGCCGTTCCCGCCGAGATGCCCCGAGCCCTGGAGATTACCATCGACAGTGCAGGCGTCTTCTATGTGGACGAACGGATGGTGGCGGACCGGAAGCCGGCTACCCTGCAGCAGGCGATTGCAGCTGTGGTCGGCGCGGAGCGGGCGCTCCCGGTAATCATCAGGGCCAACGCCGCGACCCCGCACCAGGCGGTCATGACCGCCATGGATGCAGCCAGCCGACTCGGGCTGTTGCACTTCTCCCTCGCCGCGACCCGACCCGACGCCCCCGATGAGTGAGGCGGGCGCCGTCGTCGCGGGCCCCGCCCGGCTGGTCTACCGGCGTCTGCTCGGCTACGCCCGCCCCTACTGGCGGCCCTTTTCCGTCTCGATCTTGGGGATGCTCATCTACGCGGCCACCGAGCCGATCTTCGCCGCTATGATGCAACCCCTGTTGGACGGCAGCTTCGTGGACCGCGATCCGGATGTAGTGCGCACCATGCCGGTGCTCCTGGTGGTCCTGTTCGTCGTCCGGGGTGGCGCCGGGTTCGTGAACACCTACTTCCTCAAATGGGTGGGGCGGCGGGTGGTGGCGGACCTGCGCCGGGAGATGTTCGAGCACCTGATGCGCACCCCTACCCGCTATTACGATCGCCACAGCTCCGGTCAGATCCTGTCCAAGTTCACCTACAACGTGGAGAACGTCGCCCAAGCCACCACCACGGCCTTGACCACCCTGGTGCGCGACGGTTTCACCGTCATGGGCCTGATGGCCTATATGCTGTACATCAATGCTTCCTTGTCGGCGATCTTTCTGCTGACGGGGCCCGCCATGGCGGGGGCGGTGAAGTACGCCTCCAAGCGCTTTCGCCGTCACAGCCAACGCATCCAGGACCGGGTGGGTGAGTTGACCCATACCGTTCAGGAGGTCATCGACGCCCACCGGGTGGTCAAGGCCTTTGGCGGACAGGCCCAAGAGCGGACCCGCTTCGGCCATGTCAACGAAAAGACCCGCTCCTTGCAGATGAAGATGATCGCTACCGAGGCGGCCAGCGTTCCTCTGGTGCAGCTCATCTCGGCCCTGGCGATCGCCGTGATCGTCTACCTGTCCACCATGCAGGGGCTGCGGGAGGGTATCTCGGTGGGGACCTTCATGTCCTTCGTGGTGGCCATGGGGCTGCTGCTGCCGCCGATCAAACGCCTGACCTCGGTCAATGCCCATCTGCAGCGGGGTATCATCGCCGCCGAGAGTCTGTTCGAGCTCCTGGATACCCAGACCGAAAGCGACACCGGCACCCGCACCCTGGGCCGCGCCGCAGGAAGGGTGGAGTATCGGGGGGTAGGCCATGTCTACGACCCGGACCAGGGGCCCGTGCTCGAGGACGTGACCCTCACCATCGAGCCTGGAGAGGCGGTCGCCTTCGTGGGACGTTCTGGCAGCGGCAAGACCACCCTGGTCAGCCTCTTACCGCGTTTCTACGACGCGACCTGTGGGCGGATCCTCATCGATGGCCTGGAGGTGCGGGAGCTGACCCTGAAGAGTTTGCGCGACCAGGTCTCTCTGGTGACCCAGGATGTGGTCCTGTTCAACGACTCGGTGGCGAACAATATCGCCTATGGCCGTCCGGGGCAGGTGGACCTGCGGGACATCGAGCGGGTAGCCCACGCGGCCCATGCCCTGGATTTCATCCGCGCGCTCCCCCGTGGCTTCGAGACCCCCATCGGCGACCGGGGGGTACTGCTCTCCGGCGGGCAGCGCCAGCGTATCGCCATCGCGCGGGCCATGCTCAAGGATGCCCCCATCCTGATTCTGGACGAGGCCACCTCGGCGCTGGACACTGAGTCGGAGCGCCATATTCAGGCCGCACTGCTGGAGCTGATGCAGCATCGCACCACCTTGGTCATCGCCCACCGGCTCTCCACCATCGAGCATGCGGATCGGATCGCAGTCATCGAGCAGGGACGTATCGTGGAGCAGGGTCGGCACCTGGACCTGCTGGCGCGGGGGGGATCCTACACGAGGCTGCACCGGATGCAGTTCCATACGGGTCCGGCGGCTGCATGAACGGATCGGCGAGCCGGATCATGATGACCCGTCTTGCTGGGGCGGTTTGGTACAACGGCCACCCGCTCTCCTCCGCCTTGCTGCCCTTGAGCTGGCTCTATTGCGGCGGCGTCAGGTTGCGGCGTCTGGCCTATCGGCGGGGATGGTTGCACAGCCGTCGCCTGCCGGTCCCCGTGATCGTGGTAGGTAATCTCACCGTCGGCGGTACCGGCAAGACCCCCCTGGTGCTGGAGATAACCGATTTATTGCGCCGCCGGGGTTACCGGCCCGGTATCCTGGTGCGGGGTTACGGCGGTAGCGGGACCCGGTGGCCCTGGTTAGTGGAGGGGGACGATGATCCTTTCCAGGTGGGAGACGAGTCGGTCCTGCTGGCGCGGCGCAGCGGTTGCCCCGTCGTCGCAGGGGCCAACCGGGTCGCGGCCGGCGAGCTGCTTCTGGCTAACTGTGAATGCGATATGATTGTGAGCGACGATGGGCTCCAGCACTATGGTCTGCGGCGAGACCTGGAGATCCTGGTGATCGATGCCTCCCGCCGGTTCGGCAATGGGCGTTGTCTGCCTGCCGGACCCCTGCGTGAGCCCGCGGCCCGGGGTCGCGCAGCGGACCTGACCCTATGCAATGGTAGTCCTTGTCCAGGTGGGCAGGTGATGCGCCTGGCTCCCGGACCGCTGGTCAATCTCGCTGACCGGGAGATCACGCGGGATCTGGGGGAGTTGCGTGGGCAACGGGTCACGGCGGTCGCGGGGATCGGCAATCCCGACCGCTTCTTCGCGCACTTGCGCCGCCGGGGACTGCATGTGGACGAGCGGCCCTATCCGGATCATCACCCGTTCCGCCGTGAGGACGCGGCATCCTGGCCCCCGGGGCCGGTGGTCATGACGGAGAAGGACGCGGTCAAGTGCACCGGGTTTGCGCGCCCGGATTTCTGGTATCTGCCGGTGGCGTCGCGGCTCCCCAGCGGGTTCGAACAGCTGCTGTTGGAAAAACTGAAGGGTATCGGCAATGGATAAAAGACTCCTGGACATCCTGCGGTGTCCCGTATGCAAAGGCATCCTCTACTACGACAAGCCGGCCGCGGAGCTCATCTGCCGGGGCGATCGCCTGGCCTACCCGATCCGGGACGATATTCCCGTGATGCTGGAAGAGGAGGCACGGGCGCTGGGTCCCGAAGAAGAGGTCCCCGCGACATGAGCGGATAAAAGACTTTTTGAACCGCAAAGACGCAAAGGAATTATGGTTCAAACACTCTTCATCTATCCGCAGATTACACAGATTTTCGCAGATTGTTTCTGTTTTTCATCTGCGAAAATCCGTGTAATCTGTGGATAAAAAAGAGGTTGAAACGCTGAGTCCTCTGCGGTTCGGTTACTATCGGTTTGCAGGTTGGGCAAAGCCCGTAGGATGCGGTGAGTAAAACGAACCGCATCGATCAGCTATCGGTAGTGGTTAAGGTTTAAATGGAAACATCGCCACCCGCAGTGGGTTGGGCACGCCACACGCAGCACCCCCTCTCCCTCCGGGAAAGGGCTGGGGAGAGGGGATCGAATAAAAGAGACGTAATGAGACACATGGCTCAACTGGATCTGCACAATAACATACAGGGACCTTGAAAAATCCCATCCTGGGGATTCTTTGCGGTGTCCTGGAGAGGGTTTTTTGCTCTCGACGCAGCCTTTTATAAATGCCTTAAAACGACTTTTTTGTAACCTTGGGGACTTACATAATTTCTACCATTCATACACAATCAAGGCATTATAATTTCCTCGTTTGATAGAGGATTTCACCATGTTCAGCATGACCCTGGAACAGCTTCGCGCCATGACCAGCGCCGGCGGCGTGAAGGACATCACTGTGAAAGGACAAGGTAGCGGCTTCTTCGTGGAAATCGCCACCCGGAGCGGACAGGACGCTGTTTTGTCGAAGACTGGGAGTACCGAGCCGCGCCGCTTCAGCAATCCCATCGCCGCATTAAACGTGCTGCGCGACGTGGGCATCACAGTCGGTCAGTTCGACGCCAGCGAATGGAACCCGGCCGAGAAGGAAGAAACCGCCGGCAATCGGGGTCGCGCCGAGGCGATGCGTGAGGCCCACAAAGCCGCTGCTTACAACGAGTGGCTGGCTGCTCAAATTCAGGAGGCCATCGACGACCCCCGGCCAGACATTCCGCATGCTGAGGTCATGGCCGAAATGGATGCCGAGATTGCCGCCATGACCGGCAGGAAGCGCATTGTTCACGCCGCGGACAAAGCGTGACGGCGAAGGCTTACCGCATTGAGTGGCGACCAACAGCCCGCAATGACTTGCGCACCATCGTCCGCTACATCGGGAAGGATAACCCGGTGCACGCCGAAAACTTCGGACAGGAAATACGCGACCAGACCAAACCCCTCGCGCAGCATCCCGAGCTCGGGCGTACTGGCCGACCAGGCTCGTCGGCCGATGTGCGCGAGCTGGTCGCGCATCCGAATTACATCGTTTTTTACCGGGTGTTGGTCGAGGCCCGCACCGTACAGATTTTGAGCGTGAAGCACGCGGCGCAGCAAACGCCGTAACCGGGTGACAGATTGGTTGAGTATAGGAAAAGCAAAAATGTCAGGTACGCTGCGCTTTGCCCAACCTCCGGTTGGTTATCTACAAGGGCTGCCTTTACGGAAAATCTTCGTGCCTTTGCGGTTCAACTCACCAGGGCGGCTGGCAATACTTCTGTTTTCATTTTCGACAGCCTTTTGGTCGAGCGATAACCTATCCTTATGATCCAACCATTTTTCACCACCTGTCACGGTCTCCTTTACGAAGGTGATTGCTTGAAAATCCTTGGCCGCATGAGATCCGAGTCTATTGATACCATATTTGCCGATCCCCCGTTTAATATAGGAAAAGACTATAAAAACGGTTACACCGACAAGGTTTCCAAGACCGAATACATTGAATGGTGTCGAGAATGGATTCTGGAATGTTGCCGAGTCTTGAAGGGAGGAGGTACATTTTTCCTCTATGCTATGCCTGAGCTGGCCGTGCAGTTTGCGCCGATCATGGGCGAACACCTCGATTTCAGGCATTGGATAGCCCTGACCATGAAAGGAACCTACCCGCGCGGAAATAAACTCTATCCTGCTCACTATGCCCTATTGTATTATACAAGAGGTAAGCCTCGTGTGTTCAATAAACTCCGATTACCGATTCCAACTTGCCGCCATTGTGGCAAGGAAATTAGAGACTACGGCGGACACCGTAGCAAAATGAATCCTGAAGGTGTGAACCTCACGGATTTTTGGGAAGATACCTCACCGAACCGCCACAAGAAGTTCAAGGTTCGTCCCGGCGTCAATGAATTGAAGTTGGTTATCCCGGAACGCGCCATTTTGATTTCTACCAATCCTGGAGATATTATTTTAGATCCCTTCGGAGGCGGTGGATCCACCTACCAGGCAGCAGAAATACATCACAGAAACTGGATTGGCGTAGAGCTTTATGATTCGGAGCACATTCGTAAACGACTCGAAGAAGGTTACATGTTTTCTGCAAATCAGGAACCTGGTTTTAATTACAAGGCTTTGTTTACCCATGAAGATAAGCAAGATTCGATGGTTTTTCTAAAGAGGCAATCCCCAAAAAGGTTACAAACAAAGGCAAGGGCTGAACAAGTGGCTCTTCGATTTTCCGGTTTGAACCCAAATCCATGGCCGGAATCGATTTCAAAGTAGTTATCCCGGCCCGCTATGGCGCCAGCCGGCTTCCCGGCAAGCCGCTGCTCGAGATCGCCGGGGTGCCGCTGATTCGACACGTCTATGAACGGGCCAGAGAGTGTACCGCCAACCAGATTGTGATCGCCACGGACGATGTGCGCATCGCCGAGGTCTGTACCGCGTTCGGCGCCGATGTGGCCCTGACCAGGAGTGATCACCAAAGCGGTACGGACCGCATTGCCGAGGTCGCTGCGACCCGTGGCTGGCCGCGGGACAGCATCCTGGTCAACCTCCAGGGCGACGAGCCCTGTATGCCGCCGGCCCTCATCGACCAGGTGGCGCGCGACCTGGCGGGCCACGGCTCGACCGGCATGGCAACCCTTGCCTATCCGATCCGCGCTGCACAGACCCTCTTCGATCCGCACACGGTCAAGGTAGTCACGGATGCGGATGGTTACGCGCTCTACTTCTCGCGTGCCCCCATCCCCTGGCATCGGGACGAGTCCCTCGGGGCGCACGAACCCTTGCCCCAGGGCGTTCGATTCCTGCGCCACATTGGCCTGTATGCCTACCGACTCGCCTTTCTCATGCGCTTTGTCAGTTGGCAGCCCGCCCCCTTGGAGCGGGCCGAGTCCCTGGAACAGCTGCGGGTACTCTGGCACGGCGAGGCGATCCACGTGACCCAGGCCCTCGAGGAGCCAGGCCCAGGCGTCGATACCCTGGAAGATGTGGAGCAGGTGATCCGACATTATAAGCTACCAACTACCAGTCGCCGGCTACGAGACAACCGGGGACTGATGGCACGGAAGGGAGTCAGCGGAGACCAGGGCAACGGATTTTGAACCGCAGAGACGCTGAACAGATACGGCGGTAGAACCGTCTATTGCATGTTAGCCAAGAGAATTGATGAAACAGAAGGTTTATATAGAGACGAGTGTCGTAAGCTATCTCGTGGCAAGACCGTCAAAGAATGTCGTAATTTCGGCCCACCAGGCATCTACATTTGATATGTGGAATGTTCTTGGAAATTTTCATCCATATATCTCGGACATCGTTATTCAGGAAGCCTCTAAGGGCGATGAAATGCAAGCGGGTCAGCGCTTAAAAGTCATAGAGGACTTTCAAGTTTTAGGAATTGACGATGAAGCAAAACTATTGGCAAAAGCATTTGTTGATGGCAAGGCGGTTCCAGAAAAATGTCTGGAAGACGCTTTGCATATCGCTACTGCAACCGTAAACGGCATCGACGTTATTGTTACCTGGAATTTCAAGCACATCAACAATCCGTTTACTAGGACAACGATAAGGCAAATCGCAGAGCAAAACGGCTATGCCTGCCCGGAAATATGTTCTCCAGAAGAATTGTTAGGAGGTGAAGTATGAAAGATCCTATAGTTGAAGAAATACGCGCAATTCGTAACGAACACGCAAGAAAGTTCAACTATGACCTTAATGCGATTTGCGAAGATTATAAAGCCCATCAGATGAATTGCGGTCATCAACTAGTAAGGCTGAAGCCCAAAAAGGTGGCTAATCGGGTAAGGGCGGGTAATTAACCCGCCCTCCCCACACCACCTAGCAAGCGGGTCCGCACGAGGCGGTTCACGAGAAGGAAGCACACAAGGATCTCAGGCATAACCATGCGCCTTTATCCAGAGATCGCGCACGGAGATCAAGCCCTGGCTTTGCAGCCAGTCGTTCGTCATTCCCGTCTGAGTGGCCAGCGTCTGCGACCGGTGCCAGTAGGCTTTGCTACAGAGCCCGGTCCTGATTGCCTGTTGTTTACTCGTCCCCAGCGCCAACAGCTTGCGTACCTTTGGTGCGCGGCTTGCGCCACTGTTTCCAGTAGCACACGCGCACCCGGCGACGAATCCACTGATCGCGCTCAGGGATCGGACGGTAGGAGTCGGAGATGCCGAAGTAACCCATCCATCCACGGACAGACTGGGCGAGCTTGTTCAGCCGGAAGTCCATCGCGGCGCCCCAACTGCTTCCGGTCAGCTGCCGGATGTTGTGACGGAAGTCCTCGAAGGCGCGGTTGGACCAACGCAACTTGGTTCCCCGAAACGTGAAGCCGAGGAATTCACCGTCGTTGGTCTTCACTACCCGGCTCTTGTGCGCGTTGACCACCAGCTTGAGCTTGCCGGTCAGGAAGCGCGTGATGCTTGCCATGACCCGCGCGCCCGCCCTGGGGCTCTTGACCAGGATCAGCAGATCGTCCGCATCGCGCACGAACCGGTGCCCCCGGCGTTCCAGCTCCTGGTCCAGATCGTCCAACAGGATGTTGGCGAGCAACAGCGACAGGGGACCACCTTGCGGCGTTCCCAACTCCGTTGCCTGCCGGGTCTCTCCGACCACAACACCCGCCCGCAGATACTTGCCGATCAGCGTCAGCAATCGCTTGTCGCGTACCTTCCGACCCACGCGGGCCATCAGGACATCGTGCTGGTCGCGGTCGAAAAATTTCGCCACATCCAGATCGACGGCGATGCGGTAGCCTTCACCGATGTCCTGCGGTACCCGTCGCAATGCTCCGTGGGCAGAACGTCCCGGTCGGAAGCCGAAGCTCGAATCCGAAAACCCCGGATCGAAGATCGGCCCCAGAACTTGCGCAATGGCCTGCTGGATTACCCGATCCACGACCGTGGGAATACCCAACAAACGCTCGCCATCTCCATTCGGTTTCGGGATCGAGACCCGTCTGACCGGTTGGGGTCGGTAGCCACCATCACACCGGGCTTGGCGGATCTGCGGCCAGCTCGAACGGGCAAACTCGGCGAAGTCCTCGATGCACATCCCGTCGATGCCGGGCGCACCCTGATTGGCCTTCACCCGCTTCCATACCCGTCGCATGTTCTCGCTGTCCAGGACCCGCTCCATCAGATTGTCATGCAAGGCTGGCTGCATGGCACCACGCCGCAACGCGTCTTCCCCGCTCGGGTTCACCAACGCCTGCAAGTGTTCCACCGCTCCGCCTTGGCTTCTCATGTTCGGCCCTTCACCGTCACACCCTTCCCGAGGGCTCCGGCTCGTATGGCCTCTGCTGACTCCTGTCCCATCACGTCGAACGTTACCGCACGACGCGCGGCCCGAGTCGCTGTCGGGTCCGGTGGCAATTCCAGCACTTTCGTGCTGGCCCTCAAGCCAGCTCCCATGGCAACCACAGCCCCCTTAGGGGTCGATGGGATTCCCAGCCTTTTCAGACTGGCCCTCAATTCGACTCCCATAGAAACACCAACCGCACGTGAGACAGCTCTCCCCGGATAAGCGCATGAACTTTCCGTACACAACCGCCGCATTTACCCTACCCCTTGCACCTGATAGGCTTCGTCATCTTGTGCTGACTCGCCCGGGGGCCAGGCCTTCTAGGCGATTTCTGTCCGTCGGCTCGCACGTTTGCGCTCGGGCTTCCTCCAGACATCCCCTCACGGGTTTGCCCTTGCCGTCGGCTCGTAGTTACAGTCGTCCCGAAGGACATTACAGGTACTCCTACAGGGGACTTTCACCCCATAAGCTCATGCCCATGCCGGGCGTACACAAAAGCCTGCAGCCGACCGCAAAAGCGCCGCTTCGCTTTGCTTTTGGCGGCAGCTTAGCCTTGCCGTTAGAAGGCGCACCTACCGCAGAAGGTGCGCCAGCTCATCAAGCAGCTTTCGTCAGCGCATCTAGCTCATTTGCAAGCTCTAAATCCTCGATCATGGGCTCGCCGTACTGGTACTGAAAACGCTAACCGTGAATGGATGTGATGCTGTTCATTGGGCCATTTCCTCCAGCCGATCGATCAGGACCACCAAAACACGCGAGGCAATGGCGAGCAAAGCGGTTGGATTTGCGTCGTAGTCGAAGTCCTTCAGGATGCAGCCGAGCACGAACTCCAGCACCATAGGAACAGTCGCTATCAGCTCGTCGCGGTCGGTTTCACGATTCGGCGCTGAGACAGACTGGATAAGGGCTTGGGCGCGCTCGGCATTGACCGGGCGCAGAGGAGTAACGGTAGACATAGCGGTCTCCAGTTCAGATACAGGAAACCGTCTCTTCTTGCTGCCAAACAAGAAGGAGACGGTGCACGTGGGGTTGGCAGACCGGGAACTGGCACCGGCGAGCCCGAAGGCTCCCCCACGCGCACCGCCATAGAGGAGACCTCCGGGCGCGAAAAAAGCGCCACGAAGGACGTTGGCGCTTGCGCGCCAGTTCACCGGAGCTGCCAAACCCCGGCACCGGATTTTGCCGGTGCCTTTTCAGGGTAGAACAGAGTTTCTGCGGATGTCAACGGTCTCCTCTAGGTCTCAAAAGCGCCTTCTAACAAAAGGCTCAAGCCGAGCGCATACTGCGCCGCTGAGTGTGGTATAATCTGCAAGGTACGGGCAAGGCGCAGTTTATGCGCCAGCTTAGCCTTAACGTTAGGCGGGCATCAATCCGTCATTCCCACGCAATCGGGAATGCCGGAGGTCGGCCCAGCCAATGGATTCCGGCCTCCGCCAGAATGACCGTGACGAATTCCTGCCGAAGACCACTAGGCGTTCATGCGCCCGGCATCTAAAGGTGTCATCGTAGAAACATTTAGGGGGATAGCATGAATACAGACATTATTGTTGTTTCAATTACAGAATCGCATAGGTTTCTCGGCCCAGGTATGAGTTTGTTTAGTTATTTTGACTTTAAATCAATGAAGTTTGATTGGGATTTTAAAAGATACGGCATGAGAGGAGGAGTCTTCGATCATATAATACACCATCAATACACGAGCCTTGATGATTATGAAAATGTCTTCGTGAAAGGAAATATCAAAGAAAACAAGTCAACACTTGACTCGAATATTGGAACCGCAAATGGTATACGTCTAAATGGCTTATTGCTTTCGCAGCATTTAAGGAAAGCCGGCTGGAATCCATTACTTATAATGAACGCCGCATCAGAATCCAATAAATTCCGAGCACTGTTAAAAAGAAAACCTTTTGCCGTCGTCATTTCTGCGACATTTATATTGGAAGCATCAATAGTCCGAAATCTAGCCAAGACGATAAAGAAATTTTCCCCCAAAACGTATATCCTGGTAGGTGGCCCAAAAATCACAAAAAACTATCTAGCATATTGCGAAACCAAAAAAAGCCCGATCAGCGAATACATTTCACTTTCAAATAGGTTTTTTCTACTTAAATCGCAGTTTTTTATGTTTACATTATTAGATCGCCATATCGACGTTTTTATACCTTCTTATCCTGGCTGGAAAACGCTTTTGTCGGTATTGGAAGCAATATCGAAAGGTCAGCAATGGCGCAATCATAATAATACGATATGCGTTGATCCCTTGAGAAATAGGTTCATAATAAACAAAATGGAAGCGGATTTAACGTCTATCAATGAAGACGAACTCGATTGGAAATTAGCTTACAGTACGAACAAGGAATACTTCACATTCAATTCTCAGTCGATAGAGTTTGGTCGCGGGTGCCCACTCCATTGTAGTTTCTGTGATTTTAGAACATCAAACATTACCAATAAAGAATACGATACATTTGTCCGAGAGTTGGAGTCAATATCGTCACTACCGTTTATTACTCATCTACGCTTTACAGATGAAAACTTGTTTTCAAGCAAGAGAAAATTGGAAGTGTTTACGAAAGCAATGCTAAATTTTGAAGGCCGATTTACTTGGGATAGTACGTCGACGTCGCTAATTCATCTTGATGACGAGGCCGCAGAAAAACTCGCAAAAACAGGGTGTATATACCTAGAAAGCTCCATGGAAAGCGGAGATAAGAATCTCTTAAAGAATCATATTAACAAACATATATACCCTGAACGCTTTTTGGAAAATGTTTCGATTCTAAACAAGCACAACATTGACACAAGGATATCTTTCATCGTATGTCATCCAGGGGAAACCTCCGACTCCATTAACAATACACTCAATGTCGTAAGAGAAATTCCACGAGACGGTCCTGGAATCAATTATGTTGAATTTCATAAGTTTTTTCTATCGTTAGATACTGCTTATCTAAATTCATCAGAAGGCCGAAGAAAATATGATTTGCATGGAGTGTCATTCAAGTGGAAGACAAAAACCTGGAACTACAAAAAAGCGGAAGAGGTATTTCAAGAAATTGTTGAGTCTATCGAGTATCCATCGACGGTGAATAATATTCTGATAAAGAAAGAGCTTGCAGAATTCAAAACTAGACACTACTACGATTTGTTAGAATTATTGAAGTACGCTCACAAACTTACAGTTGCACAATATAGAGATAAGCAAATACAGCAGGTGCATTATGCAGACAGAATAAGGGATGTGCTTGTAAACAAATTGCTTCCCGATTACAAAACAGCTTCCGAGCAATAAGGGGCCAGGCTCAATTGAATGCACGAAGCCGCCTAACGAGTGCCTGCAGCCGACCGCGCAAAGTGCCGAGAGCGAAGCGAGCGGCATGACAACCCTTGCTTACCCCATCCGCGATGCGGAGACCCTCTTCGATCCGCACACGGTCAAGGTGGTCACGGATGCGGATGGTTACGCGCTCTACTTCTCGCGCGCCCCCATCCCCTGGCATCGGGACGAGTCCCTCGGGGCGCACGAACCCTTGCCCCAGGGCGTTCGATTCCTGCGCCACATCGGGCTGTATGCCTACCGGCTCGCCTTTCTGATGCGCTTTGTCAGCTGGCAGCCCGCCCCCTTGGAGCTGGCCGAGTCCCTGGAACAGCTGCGGGTACTCTGGCACGGCGAAGCGATCCACGTGGCCCAGGCCCTCGAGGAGCCAGGCCCAGGCGTCGATACCCTGGAAGATGTGGAGCGGGTGATCCGATTTTTAGAAACAGCCCCTTCAATCCGCCCACAGCAGCGATAGATCGAATGCGATGGCGTCGAACGGTGAGAGCGAAACCCGATCTTGGCCGTTCAAGGTAGTGAGCAAGCGCCACCTTCCTGTATCATTCTCAAGGGCCTCCAAGGTGTGCAATTGGGGATCGATGAGCCAGACGTGGTTCACGCCGTATTCCGCATAGATCGGTAGTTTCTCGGTACGATCGCCTGCGGCCGTTCCGGGGGACAGAACTTCACAGACCCAATCCGGGACCAGCTCGAACCAGGCGGTTTCCGGTAAGGCCGGCAGGCGTGTCCGACGCCAGCCCGCTAGATCCGGGACCAGGATATGGGGCCCGAGATGCAGTTCGGGTTCGTCCAGGATCCACCACCCTCCCGGCCCACCATGGCCTTTGTCGAAAGGGCCATCGAGCGCTCCACCGAGCGACGAGCTCGCCCGCAAGTGCCTCGGGGCCGGTCGCGGATGGGTGACTAAACGGCCGTTGACGATCTCGGCAACCAAACGCACCGGAACCCGTAGCAGATCCTCATAGGTCGCTTGGTGTTCGGCGGGTTCGGCCATGGTTATATACTTCCACACGGAACAATCTGCGCATTTCACTCCCTCTGCCTCCGGGAGGGTGTCGCAAAAGTCTTTTCGAACCACAGAGGACACAGAGCGCACAGAGAAAGGCACCGGCCAATTCTCTGCGTTCTCTGTGCCCTCTGTGGTTTAAACTTCACAGGCTGGCAGCTGATGCCACCGCTTTTGCGACACCCTCTAAGAGGCTGTCTAAAAACTAACCTATTGATTTTATAATGGCATTGATTTTCGGCTGGCTCCCCACGCTCCAGCGTGGGAGCAGATCCCGACGCTCCAGCGTCGATTAAGCGCCTCGGTAGGCTAACAGCCAACGCCTAGAGGAGCTGAGTCCGCTGGAGCGGACAAGATGGCGTTCCCACGCTGGAGAGACTGTGAAAGTATTCCTGGATTTTCAGAGCGCCAGGGACAAGGCAACATAATTTCACTCATTTAGCCGGAAATATTTCTCCTCGGCACCACTTGATACGGAATTCAGCATGAAATATGACAGCTTCATTCCACCGATTCCAGGAAAATCGAATACTTTCACAGTCTCTGGAGCGTGGGAACGAGCGCGAAATTTCAGATTTTATGTCCTAAAATCAGTATCTTAATTTTTAGACAGCCTCTTAGCCCTTGGCGATGATGTGGACGGGAGAGTCTAACCCTGATCTACTGGAAATGGGTCCCCGCGCCGACTTCCCAATATCATCGACTGTAACTACAATTTTGTCATGCAGTTCAAATGGGACCTGCGGAAAAACAGGAAGAACCGAGCCAAACATGGGGTTAGTTGCGATCAGTATCCAAGATCGACACGAGGACGGCGAAGAACGTTGGCAAACCATCGGACGTATCGGACGGACGGTGGTTCTCTTGGTCGCCCACACCTACCGCGACGGAGAGCCAAACGAGGAGATCGTGCGGATCATCTCGGCCCGAAAAGCGACCCCGAAAGAGCGCAGGATCTATGAGCAAGACGACAGATAAGCAGCAACGGGAGCTACGGCAATTGGCTGAGCTACCCGATGAAGACATCGATACCAGCGACATCCCCGAGGTAAGCGACTTTTCCGGCGCCGTTCGAGGTCGCTTCTACCGACCGATCAAACAGCAGATAACGCTTCGCATCGACGTCGACTTACTGGAGTGGTTCGAAGCCCAAGGTGGCAAATACCAAACCCACATAAACGCCGCCTTGCGAGAGTACGTCCAAACGCATCGCGGTCTGTCCCGCAAGCAATCCTGAACGATTTGGCTCTGTTTGGGAGACCGGACAGGTTGCGTTGCGACGCATAAAGGCTCGGTGATCTCCTGTGATGCCGGTGCCGGCGTCTTAACGCAACCTACACCAATTTCTTGTGCGCACCATCGCACCTGGGCTTGTCCCCACTGCGCTTGCAGCCGCACAACCACACCTTCTGCGCCTCGGTAAGTTCCAGCTCCATGGGCTGGATGCCAGTTCCCCGGTGTGAGCCGTCGCAGAACGGCTGATGCTTGGAGCGACCGCAGGCACACCACCAGTAGGTGCCCGCGTCCAGCTCCAGGGTATAGGGGCCCACTTTCGGGCATTCGGGTTCTTGCATCGGTTTTCTCCGTTTGGGTTATGGTTCTCTTGTAGGATAACACCGTGTTAGCCTATCAACCTCTACCCGGACCGCGAGGACGTACAACTGTGGACCAGTATTCCCGCCCGACCCAGCACCGATTCTTTTCACTCGTTTCGGCTGCCCTTTTCGTTCCGGCGTTGCTCTCTGCCTGCACAGAGAACGAACCGACGGTTGCGCAAGCGGTCAGCCGCCCGGTCAAGACCGCCCTGGTGCAGGCGCCGGATGTGGGCGGCATCCGCCGCTTTCCGGCTCGCATCGACGCCCTGCACAAGGCGGAGCTGGCCTTCCGGGTAGCGGGAACCGTGCAGAAGCTGGCGGTTAAAGAGGGAGACCGGGTGAAGAAGGGGCAGATCCTGGCCACCCTGGATCCCACGGACTACAAGATCGCAGTCAAGGACGCCCAGGCCAGTTTCGACCGCGCCCAAAAGGATTTCAAGCGGGCCAAGGAACTGGTAAAGAAGGGCTTTATCTCCCGGTCCGATTACGATGCCAAAGAGGCCGCGTGGAAGAATACCCGGGCGGCCCTGGAGCGAGCCAATCAGGATCTTGCCTACACCAGGCTGAAGGCGTCCTTTGCCGGCACGATCGCCAAGCGTTACGTAGAGCCCTTCGAGGAGGTCCAGGCCAAACAGGCGATATTCGCGATTCATGACCGCTCCCGGTTGGAGGTCAAGATCAATGTTCCCGAGACCGTTATCCTCGGCATCCGTGCCTCCGGCGGCGAAGGCCCCGAGCCTGGCGCGATCCCGGTTACTGCTTCCTTCGATAGCCGGCCCGGTGAGGAATTCGACCTGACCCTGCGCGAGATCGCCACCCGCGCCGATCCCGCTACCCAGACCTTCGCGGTCACCTTCACCATGCCCGCTCCAAAGGATTTTCTGGTGCTCCCCGGCATGACTGCCACCGTTACGGCCGACTTCAGCGGCGTCACCGACGGAGCACCGTTGCTGTTCGTGCCCGCCGCCGCCGTCACCGCGGACTCGGATTTGGAACCCTTCGTGTGGGTAGTGGATGAGGCGAACATGCAGGTGATGAAAAACCCGGTGGAAGTAGGGCGCATGCACGGGAGCTCTATCGAGATCAAAGCCGGCCTGGAGGTCGGCAAGCGGGTCGTCGTCGCCGGTGTCGGTTATCTCGCTGCGGGCATGCAGGTACGGCTACTCTCGGAACACGAGGAGGCGGAACCCAGATCCGACGAGGGGCCGGGCTCGTGAAGACCGGGCCCTGAGAGCGACGGGCAAACCTTCGCCACCTGCCGCGCCAGTACCCTGTTTCTGCATATTTTACATGTAACCCGTAGGGTGAGTTGGCATTCAGGAGGTCCGCGCAGCGGACCCTACGCTAACCACCTGATCAGCCGTAGGGTCCGCTGTGCGGACCGCGGGAATGTTGCGGCCATCTGGCATGTGAAAACAGTTGGTTAGCGGTGCGGATAACAACCGGAAAAAGAACCACGGATGAACACGGATCGACACGGATGGAGACAAATCCGTGTTTATCCGTGTCTATCCGTGGTTCGATATAGCGATATAGACCATAGGGTCCGCTGTGCGGACCCTGGGTAACGGCAGCGGGATGCCGACCTGGGTCGCAATGCGATCAATTCGTTCCGTGTGAAGCACCAGCACATTAGGCTTACGCTATGAACATCGGTGAATACTCGGTCAAGACGCCGGTCATCTCCTGGCTGTTGGTGGTCATCCTGTTGGGGGGAGGCATCTGGGGCTTTCAGGGCATGGGCAGGCTTGAAGATCCCGCCTTTACCGTCAAGCTGGCCAAGGTCATCACCCTGTATCCGGGGGCATCGGCCCGGCAGGTGCAGGACGAGGTGACCTATCACGTGGAAGAGGCCATTCAGCTCATGGAGCAGGTGAAATGGATCAAGAAATCCATTTCCCGTCCCGGCCTGTCCGACGTCACCATCGAGTTCAAAGACAAGTATCGGGGCAAGGATTTTCCCGGCATCTACGACGAGCTGCGGCGCAAGATCGCCGATATGCTGCACCAGCTGCCGCCGGGTGCCCAACCCCCCATAGTGGTGGACAGCTTCGCCGACGTGTACGGTGTCTATCTCGCCCTGAGCGGCGAGGGCTACAGTTGGCGCGACCTGTGGGACACCGCCGACTACCTGAAGAAGGCGTTGGTGCTGGTGCCCGGTGTGCGCAAGATCGTCATCGACGGCAAGCAGCAGGAGGTCGCCTATCTGGAACTCTCCCGCGCCCGGCTCGGCGAGTTGGGGATTTCGTTGGCGGGCATCCGCAACGTGCTCCAGTCCCAAAACATCGCCGCCGATGCCGGCAATGTAGACGTCGGGGACGAATACCTGCGCATCTGGCCCACCGGGGAATCGGTCTCGGTACAGTCCATCGGCGACGTGCTCGTGAGCTCGGCGGACAAGCGGCTGGTGCGGTTGGGCGACATCGCCGAAATTCACCGCGCTTACGTCGACGTCCCTACCAAGTATTACTACAACAACGGCAAGCCGGCGCTCACCATCGGTATCTCCATGCAGGCGGGCAAAAACGTGGTGGAGGTGGGCGAGGCCATTGGCCGCAGGCTCGCGGGGCTCGAGGCAAACATCCCGGTCGGCATGCAGCTCGAAGCCATCTACGACCAGCCCCAGGAGGTGGATAAATCGGTCAACGGCTTTGTGGTCAGTGTGGCCCAGGCGGTGCTTATCGTACTCGTGGTGCTGCTGCTGTTCATGGGCCTGCGGGTAGGGATGATCATCGGCGCCGTGCTCCTGATTACCGTCGCCGGCACCCTGTTCATCATGGCTATCTACGGCATCGAGCTGCAACGCATCTCCCTGGGCGCCCTGATCATTGCCCTGGGGATGCTGGTGGACAACGCCATTGTGGTCGCCGAGGGCATGCTGATCCGCATCAATGCCGGCATGGACCCGGTGCGGGCGGCCAGCGAGACCGTCAGCAAGACCATCTGGGCCCTCTTGGGGGGCACCGTCATCGGGATCCTGGCCTTTGCCGGTATCGGCTTCTCCCAGGATGCCACCGGGGAGTTCGCCAACTCCCTCTTCTATGTCATCTTGATCTCTCTGACCCTGTCCTGGATTACGGGCATCAGCACCACACCCCTGTTGTGCGCCCTGCTGCTCAAGCCCGGCAAGGCCGCCGGTCAGGAGACGGATGCCTATGCCGCCGCCCCTTTCCGCATCTATCGTGGCTTGGCGAGTACGGCCCTGCGCTTCCGCTGGGTGACGGTGGTGACGGTCGGGGGACTGTTCGTACTCTCCCTGTGGGGCTTCGGTTTCGTCAAACAGGCCTTCTTCCCCAACTCGAACACCCCCCTGTTTTTCGTCGACGTCTGGGAGCCGGAGGGCACGGATATCCGCAAGACGCGTGAGGATACCCTGCGGGTGTCCGAGTATCTGCGCGGGCTTGAGGGCGTGACCCAGACCAGCTCGGCCATCGGCGGACCCCATCAGCGCTTTACCCTGGTCTACGATACCAAGGATACCACCTCGGCCTACGCCCAGATCATCGTCCAGACCGAGACTCGGGAGCAAATCGACCAGGTATGGGAACAGGTCGAAGCATTCCTGCGCGAGGAGCTCTACTGGACCGACCCCATTCTCAAGCGCATGTTGATCGGCCCCGGTCGCGACAGCAAGATCGAGGCCCGCTTCCACGGCCCTGATCCGGAGGTGTTACGCACGCTCTCGGAACAGGCCAAGGCCCTGATGCGCGCCGACCCCGGCTCCAAGGAGGTCCGCGACGACTGGCGCGAACCGGTCAAGGTGCTACGTCCCCTGTTCAACGAGCAGGTGGGGCGTCAGCTCGGTATCACTCGCGTGGATCTGGCCAACGCCCTCCAGTACGCCTTTGACGGTACCCGGGTTGGTCTGTACCGCGACGGCGAGCGCATGTTGCCCATCCTGGCCCGGGCCATGGCCGAGGAGCGGGCCGATGTCACCAACATCCAGGACATTCAGGTCTGGAGTCCGGTGCTGGAGCGCGCCATCCCGGTCGCCCAGGTGGTGAGCGGTTTCGAGATCCAGTGGGAGAACCAGGTCATCGGTGGACGGGACCGGATGCAGACCATCATCGCCTCCGCCAATCCCAGGGGTCCCCTGGCCGCCCCCCTGTTCGCGCGCCTGCGCCCGCAGATCGAGGCCATCGAGCTGCCCCCCGGCTACAGCCTGACCTGGGGCGGCGAATACGAGGATCAGACCAACGCCCAGGGCTCCCTGTTCGGCGTCCTGCCCCCCTCCTTCATAGCCATGATCCTGGTCAGTATCCTGCTGTTCGGCAAGCTGCGCCAACCCCTGATCATCTGGCTCACCGTACCCCTGGCGGTCATCGGCATCACCGCCGGCCTCCTCGGCCTCGACGCCTCCTTCGACTTCATGTCCCTGCTTGGCGCTTTATCCCTGATCGGTCTGCTGATCAAGAACGCCATCGTACTCATCGAGGAGATCGACCAGCAAATCGCTGCCGGCAAGGCCCCCCACGCGGCCATTCTGGACTCGGGCGTAAGCCGCATGCGCCCCGTGATCCTGGCCGCCGGCACCACCATCCTGGGCCTGATCCCCCTCCTGCCCGATGTCTTCTTTGTCAACATGGCGATCACCATGATGGTCGGCCTGGGCTTCGCGACCCTACTCATCCTGATCGTGGTCCCTACCCTGTACGCCATTTTGTTCAAAGCGAATAACGAGCCACAGCCTGGGTTGAGTAGTCCTGAATGATAAAGATCCCTCCTACGTCGGGACAGGGTTTGACGGGTTGCGTTCGACGCCCAAAGGCGCGCTGATTGTCCGCTCAAGTCAGTGCCGGCGTCTTAACGCAACCTTGTTATGGCTGTATTCTTATAGTGTAATTATACAATTTGTTGCGATTTTTCGTCAGACAAGTCGTTGATAAGCCTAGAAAATCGTGGCCCTTTCCCACCTAACCCAAATTGCAGCACGTCGAGCAGGACCCGTAGTGGGCTACGCCCACCAACTTGGGCTGTGCCCACCACTACCGCACCCTCCCGGTGGGCACAGCCCACTACGGTTATGCGGGGATCTGCGCACATCTCTCGTCCGCTGTTGCTCTCCCGTATCCTAATGCTCACCCAGCGTGCTTGTGCTTCACCCGCTGAAGGAAGCCGCTATCTATGTTTTCTGAATGAGGAGGATTGAAACAATGCATCTTGACAAAATCGATCAGTTGGTAGACGCGGTAGACCGTATCGAATCCAACATTGAAAGTTTGCAAAAGGATGTCAGGGAGATTCGCGAGCAGCGTTCCCGTGACCGGGACCAGATGGAAATGCTGAAGAATCAGATGCAGGGGTTCATGGTATTGGGTGGGGGCCGGGGACCGGAACCGGTGCAGAATGTCCCCACCGGCAGCGGGCTGATCGATCCGGAGTGGCGCTGGGAGCGGGAACACCCCTTCCGCCGATAGGCCTTACCACTCTTGAACCTGCCCCGAATGAAAGGAATGTCGCGCACGTTGCGCCGGTGGTGGGTGGTGTTTGTTCGGCGCTGGCTGCTGCGGTTGCGCCATCCCGGTTGGTACTACTCCTGGCCTACACCCTTTGTGTTGTGGCGGGATGCGCGCGGGGGCGGAGCGGACGCAGGGAGATCGGATGCCATCTATCTGTGGCCGAACGGGCTGCGCTGGTGGTTTCTCGGATTCGCCCTGTTTTTCGTGTTCTCTGTGATTTTTTTCTTGGGCCCCAGCTTGCCTAACTCGTGGTATCTCTTCGGGATCTCCCTCGCGGTCTTTGTCTGGATGGTCTGGTTCTATCCCTTCCTTGTTTTCTATGTGTGGCGCCGCGAGGTGCTTGCCGATCTGTGGGGTACTTGGCCACCGCAGTTGGATAGGTTCTACAGCCAACAAGCGTCCGAACTGGTCACAAGGCTTGATAAGCGGTATCTACGTGGCATCTTGCTACTCACCTTACTACCCGTTAAGAAATACCGGTCCGCAGCGAACGACGGGAGCATCCAGGCGACGTTGGAACGCGTAGCCCTTGTGGACTATCTTGCCTCCAAGCCATCCCCGGCCGGCATCTGGTACGACCGCAGCTTCCTGCGCTGGCTCATCACCCGTTGTGGCCCTGTGATTGCGGGCCAACTTGTCGCTCTCGGTCTGCTTGTGCTGGCCTTTTTGTGTCAAGCGAAAGGAGCGATTCTCCCAATTCTGGTGTGGACTGGGCTTGCCGCGGGCTTTCTTTGGCACGCCGCCTATGTCTTCGGGCGGGAGTGCCGTGTGTCCCTGCCCCTGGAAGATCTGTCGCGCCTGCCTTATCTCGGTCATACTTTTGAGAATACCTATCTCCTGCAAACCCTACCTCCAATGATGGTGCGTCTAGCGGTTGTCACCGCTAGCGTGAACTTTACTGTTGCTATTTCCTTATTTGAGTTGATTGGCTGAAGCTATAGGTTAGGCGCGCCTGCTATCGCCTGGAGTTTTGTCGGGTATAAAATCCACGTCTACCTTGGTCCGACGCTGAACCACGGAAGTCGATTTATGCTCTGCTATCCGGTCTATCCGCGAGCCGAGTTTCGAAGTCAATCGCCTGGGAGCAAATACGCATGACGGAAAACAAGGCCGATCCGCGCCAGGTGTTGGGTTTTGTGGCCTGGGTCGATACCTTTGAACGTATCGATACCCTGTTGGTCGAGTACCGTCACGCCCAGGTCAATTTGATCCATAACCTGCGTGCACCCGTTCTGTATCGTTTCCTGCGCCGGGAGGAGCCGTACATCTGGGGCCAGCCGAGAGGGGGCAAGGGTGATGATTGGTATCGCCTCCTGTGCCGACCGGGGTTCTCCGCCAAGGAACTCGCCTCGAAATGGGTCGTGCCTTATCCCATGCCGGGCCTTGTCGCCGACGATGAAGCATCAGAGGATAAGCACGAGCCAACGCAAAGACCCCGAAACGAGAAGGCATTGCGAAAGCTCCAGGCCGAGATCCAGGCATTTTGGAACCAGGGCCATTGGAGTCTGGATCAAAAGCGTCATTACCGGATTCTGAAAACCCTGCAGGATATCAAGGCCGATCTGGTGGCGGATCGTCTGACCCTCTGCTGGTGGGCTTTGTGGGCCTTCCGTGTCATCGAGCCCGATCCTTATCCGAAAGAGCAAGACGGGGCCCAACGTCTGGCCCGCTTCATGGTCGTGCGCGCCGGGGTGATGCGCAAAGTCTACGATTATGTCGAGCGTCTGCGGGACTTGCAGGCCCAATTCAAGCGCGATCTGGATATGGGGTTTCAGGACCACCCTAGGCCCAGCCTGACCAGACGCCGGGAGCAAGGGATCTACACCGGCTTCCTGACGGAGCGGTGCCGCGACATGGGACGGTCGATTGCCATGCTGCTGGACTCCCAGAGCCCACCCGCTCCTCCCCCCGCCAGCTGGGGATCGGTGTTGCATCGCTGGAATCACGACTTTACTTCCCGGTCCTTTACCCAGCTCCACCAGGTCTCGGCCGAGGGCGAAGAAAAACGAGAACGGCACGCCTCCTTCATCAATTCCTCCTTCTGGATGCCGGAGCGGCCGGATTTGCAGAGCGTGCTCGCCCATGAAGTGGCCCATGAGGCCGTGGATCGCCGCTACTACAGCAATGATGCGCTGACCAGCTGCCGAGATCCCTTCGGGCGCCTGTTACGGCTGTTCGATGATTGCCTGCGCAGCTTCGACAAGCGCCAAGGTAATGAGCACGTGTCCTCGCGTTTTCGCCGCTCTCTGATCCGAGAGCTCGCCTGTGATCTGCTGGCCGCCACCGTAGAGGGCCACGGCTATCTGCTGGCGTTGTTCGAGGAGATCGCCGGTTCCGGTCTGGAGATCTTCTTCGACCACCCGGACGGGCGCTATGATCTGGAGCTCGCCCATCATCTGGAGCACCACGGAGGTCTCCTGGATCGAGGACGTAGTTGGTATCTGCGACTACGGGTCACCGCAACTTGGCTGCAGACGATCCAGCACCTGGAGCCGTCTCCTCCCCTGGATACCCGGTTGGAGGAAGGGGTGCTCGGCTTGACGGAGGCCATGCTCGACTTCCTGGATCGCCTGCATGGATCCAAACGTTCCCAACTGCACTACTGGCGTTCCCTGGGCCGACGCTTGTGTGAGTTAGCCCGGCATTCCGACGCGGCCGCGGATTTCCGCCGCTGGCGCAAAGAGCGTTCCGATGACGACCTGAGTGACGAGGCGTCCGACAAGAAATCCAACGGCCAGGATCAAGGGGGGAGCCGGGCGCCCTGGTGTTTTCCCCGCTTCTCGCGGCGCCTGCCCCTGCCCGTGCGAACCCATCTCTACCAACGCTTGGTCGAGCAAAAGTGTCAGCCGGGATACCCCTGCGAACCTATGAGGGAGAAAGACGATGCAGGAAAGAAAAGGTGCAAACAAAAGTGCAAAAAGTGGATGTCTGAACATTACTTCGATGGCAACGAAATCGATGAGAAGAATCCACTTATCTTCCGGCATATTTATGATGTCGCTTGGCAGTGTATGCTGACCCGATCAATCGATTTTCTCTCCGGTGGAGGTGGAGCACGCAAACGGGGCCGCAACTGGATCACAAGTCTGCAGTGCCATGTCGCCCTGGGTCGGGAGTTTTACCAGCTCGCCCTCGAGGTCCATTACGATCAGAGCCAGTCCGCCTACCATTACTTGCTCATTGTCGTACACCAGCTGGAGCGTCTATTCGAGGATGAGGACAAGCAGCACCGGCCAAAATTGGATCCCGAGCTACGAAACAAGCTGCAAGAATGGCTTGACCGCGAGCAGGATAAGGAATCGCACGACCAGGACTGGTTGAACGAGCGCATCAAAGAACTTGATAACGTATTCCGTGAATTTCCTCCCAGCGCCATGCGCAAAAAAGACAAGCGCGACGAGTTCGAGGTAAAGGCGCCGGACATCGCTAAACACTTCACGGCACTTGCCTGGCGGGATTTCTATGGTTGGTTCAGACACTGGGGGCTGGAATTCTATTCCGAGCGTGAAAGCGATCCCGACTCCAGCTCTCAACGATATGAAGAACGTCTGCGCACCCTGGACAAATTGCTCCGCAGAAAGCTGGACCAGCTGATCGATACCCTCGGGAAACAGTGCGGGCTAAAACCCGGCGATCCCATCTACCCCCTTTTCAGTTGCCTGGAAAGTACCCGCTTGGCAGATGAAAAGGGCAAGGACGAGCGGATGGAGCAACTGATCAAAGCACTGCGGCCCAACGGGAAATTCCATGTCCCCGATTATTATCTCATCGGCCGCATTGCAATTGCCGGCAGCTATCCCACCCAGCAGGAAAAGTCCGGTCGAGGAAGCAAGCCGGATACGGAAGATCCGGATCGTCTGACCTGCTGGCTGGACCGCTTCAAGGACCGAGATTACCACTGGGCTGGGGAGCGTACTGTCTGCCAACCGTCGCAGGAGGCAGGGAAATCCGGGCAACACGGAAGGCGCTATTACCAAGGGGTCTTAGGACGTTACGATCTGGTAAGCTGGATCAAGACCCGACCCATGTGCCGCTGTACCCTTCCCCAATTCCCCCAGCCCAACGGTGCTTCGCTGGAACCGGCCTGGGAAATCGAGGAATTTCCCGCCTTCTTCGTGCGCCGCGAGCAGGCGGTCCCGGTGCGGCTGGATCCCAAACGTCCCTTTCCGGACGATGGGACGCCCGTGCTGGCGATTCTCTCGGTTACCCTGACCCAACGTTACGCTCGCATCGATGCTCTTCGCCGTCTGCTACGTGCGCGGGACAAGAGGTATGTCCCCTACGATAAGCACGGAGAGCTGCAGGACGGACAGTTGCAGATCGAGCAGATCGGGGGGCTATTGCAGACCAACGATCGTCTCTTCCTGACCGATGGCTGGGACGACCTGCTCCTCTTCCTTTCGGGTAAGCCGAGCGAAGAACGTCTACAAGAGATTTTCGCAATCCAGGGCGCCTTCTTCGAAGATTTCATAGTCGACCGCACCGAGCTGATGTTGGCCGCCGACTGTATCCCCGTCGCCGCCGCCTCGCCGAAATTCCAGCTATCGGTACAATTGCGGCTGATGGAAGACCGTACCCTGGAATACGGGAATTCGGCATTCCGTGAGCAGGTGGAAAAAAACCTCGACGGCTCCAAGTTCTGGCGCGACTTCAAGCTACACATCACCCTGTGCCGTACCCCCGGACGGACCGATTACACTATGACCTTCCCTGGTCTTGATGGACACCTTAGAAAACTGAGTTCTGATCCGAAATTCCGGGGCTTCGATGCAGGGCGCTTGTTCGAGCTCTTCAAAGGCACCCGGATCGACGCCATCCAGACCACTGTTGGGCGAGAAACCGAATGGGGAGACACCGTCAAGGAGTGATTCCGGAATTCCCCCGGTTCCCGCAATTCCGTGGGGATGATCCGTAGCCGGTCGCCGTAGGGTGGGCTGTGCCCAGCAACTTGGGCTGTGCCCACCAGCCAGGCAGGGTGTTGGTGGGCACAGCCCACTCTACGGATCCGTTGACATTCAACGAACCGCATCAGCCGGGTAGCCAGGTCGATTGGGATGCAGCATGCCCGGGATCGGGATCGGGATCGGGATCGAAGTCGAGATTCCGATTGCGATCCCGATTTCGATCCGGTGCATCGGATAGATCCTGCCCAGAGCATGATCCGCCACCTCCGCGTCGGACTAGGCCGCGTCCCTGCGGCTAACCCGACCTACCCGGCCCGCCCTAGATCAACGGGCTCGAAAGGAAAGCGATCCGGGGGCCCCTCGGCGTGAAGCCAGCGTGGTGGCGATGCGAATCTCGGATAGGCCAGCACGGCGATGAGGGCGCTGGAGAGGGTGCCGAAACCGTTGGGACGTTCTTCCAGATTCATGGCGGCGGTGGGGCCTGCCTCCGCCGGGTAGGTCCGATTCGCCAGCAGGTCCTTCCAGGCCTGCCAGCGGCCGTGCCGGGGGTCAGGTATCTCGGCGCTCCGAAAACGCTGCAAATAGCTGCGGATGCGCGGGTGGCCGATATCGTCCAGCTCGGTATCGCTGAGCATGTGCAGTCCAGGGGGGATCGGATGGACCCGGATCTCTCCATCGCCCCCATGGCGCAGCCAATAGGCGTCTTGGGTGTCGGCTACCAGGAGGTTGAAGGGCCGGTAGGCGGCCGGGTCGAGATCGGCCAGGGCGCCGGCTGCCGATTTGGCCTCGGCGTGGTCCAGGGCCTCTAGGACCAGCTCACCGCGGCTGCGTTTTCCGGGGGCCGGACCCAGGGAACCGGTCCGGTCCATGACCGCCGCTATCACTGCCTGGTCATTCATGCCCAACCAGCTCCCGCCTCCCGTGTGGTCGAGACCGGCCACGACCGCGGGTCGGTCCGGCCAATGGCGCGCCGGGGGCTCCGCGGGGCGATGGCGTACTTCGTCGCGGTTCGCGGCCAGCAGCAGGGGCCAGTGGTGGCCGGGTCGCCGCAGGATCACCAGGGTGCACATGTGAGATCGTGCTTGCAAAGAAAAGAACGGGTTCGGCGCTGGTTGCCTTGCGGGATCAGGTCTTTCGGGATCAGGCCTTGCGGGATCAGGGGACAGCGGACCGCGAATCCTCGTCCACCGGGGTTACGAGCAACACTACGCCGTCGACATCCGTCACCCGCATTTGGGTCCCCTCGCCACAGTCAGGTCCGCTGATCTTCCAGATGGTGTCGTCTACCCGCAGCTTTCCGGTACTGTTCACGATGGGTTGGTCCAGGGTGAAGATCCGTCCGATGTATTGGTGCCCGCGCTTGTTGAGGGTGGGCGTGTCGGTGGCGATGGGATGGCGTTTGAGGTAGCGCCGACCGAGGATCAGGCTCAGTATGCTGAAGACGCCGAACAGCACCAGTTGGACCTGCCAGTCCAGCGCCGGAAAGACCGCCAGCACCAGCCCCACGGTTCCGGCCGCGATCGCCAGCCATAGGAAGAAGGCCGCGGGTGAGAAGGCCTCCAGAATGATCAGGACGATGGCGACCAGGACCCAGTGCCAGGGACCGACCGTGGTGATCCAGCCCGTACTCATGCCGGCTCATCCGGTGCCGGTGCCTTCCCGCTGGGACGTTGGAGGGCCGCGCGGGCGATCTCCCCGATGCCGGCCAGCGAGCCGATCAGGCTGGATGCCTCTAGCGGCAGCATGACGACCTTCTGGTTCTCGGCACTGCCGATCTGCTGCAGGGCCTCGGTGTACTTCTGGGCGACGAAGTAGTTGATGGCATTGACATCGCCTTTGGCAATGGCCGCGGAGACCACCGTGGTCGCCTTGGCCTCCGCCTCGGCCAGGCGCTCCCGGGCCTCTGCCTCACGGAAGGCTGCTTCCCGCTCGCCTTCGGCCTCGAGAATCGCCGCCTGTTTCTCACCTTCGGCCGTGAGGATCGCTGCCTGGCGCGAACCCTCGGCCTCCAGGATGGCGGCCCGCTTGTCGCGCTCGGCCTTCATCTGGCGCGCCATGGCGTCCACCAGATCCCGGGGCGGGGAGATGTCTTTGATCTCGATGCGGGTCACCTTCACGCCCCAGGGCGTGGTGGCATCGTCCACCACCGTCAACAACCGGGTGTTGATCTTGTCGCGTTGGGACAGCAGCTCGTCCAGATCCATGGAGCCCATGACGGTGCGGATGTTGGTCATGGTGAGATTCAGGATGGCATGCTTGAGACCGGTGATCTCATAGGCCGCCTTGGCCGCGTCCAGGACTTGGAAGAAGACCACTCCGTCCACCGTGACCATGGCGTTGTCCTTGGTGATTATCTCCTGGGACGGGACGTCGAGTACCTGCTCCATCATGTTCTGCTCGGAGCCGACCCGGTCGATGATAGGAATGATGGCGTGTAGCCCCGGGGTCAGGGTGCGGGTGTAGCGTCCCAGCCGCTCGACCGTGTATTCGGAGCCCTGAGGGACCTGTTTGACGCCCAGGACGATGATGACGACCGCGAGAACGACGATGCCGATGACGACGACTTCTTGCATAATGAGCTCCATGTTGATCGATACCCAAGCCGATGATGCCGCAAGTATAGCCGTTCCAGGCTGTTCGGTGTCGGTGTCGGACCGGCCGCCGGGTCCATGAGCCGGCCCGGCATCCAACCGCCCAGGTCACTCCTGAGCCGGGTGGGGAGGGCCATTGCCGAGTACGCCATAATCCGCGACGGCGACCGCATCCTGCTCGGCGTCTCCGGCGGCAAGGACTCACTGTCGCTGCTCGCTGTTTTGCGCCACCTGCGGACCTATGCCCCGGTGCGTTTTGCGCTCGGGGTGGTCACGGTCGATCTGCAGATACCCGGATTCGACCCCGGCCCGCTCACAGCCTACTACGACCGCCTGGGCGTGACCTGGTTCTATGAGCAACATCCCATCCTGGAGCAGGCCAGGGAACGGATGGACGGGGATTCCTTCTGTGCCTACTGTGCCCGCATGAAGCGGGGCATCATGTACGGCACCTGCCGGCGCGAGGGCTACGGGGTGCTGGCCCTGGCTCAGCACCTGGACGATCTGGCCGAGAGTCTGTTTTGGTCCTTTGTCTTCATCAAGGGCAACAAAGTATGGGTCTGGATCGCATTGAGCAGAGAGACCCGAGAAGTCATTGCTTATGCTTGTGGTGACCGCAGTATAGACACCTGCCGAATCCTCTGGGATCGCATACCATCCACTTATAAAAAAGCCCTGGTTTTCACCGACTATTGGGAAGCGTATCAAGCCGTTATTCCGGATGAGCAGCATCACCCTGTCGGCAAAGAAACAGGGGAGACGGCTCATGTTGAGCGCTGGAATAATACCTTACGGCAGCATTTAGCACGCTTCGTGCGTAAAACACTCTCTTTCTCCAAATGCATCATTATGCATGATATCTGTTTAAAATTCTTCCTGCACCGCTATAATACGGATCTCTTGCCAGCCAGTTGACTATGCCATCATTTAACAATTAGCCACCACCCAATGGACTTCAAGTTGATCGTATTCGACTGGGACGGGACCCTCATGGACTCGGAGGCCAAGATTGTGGCCTCTATCCAGGCGGCCTTCACCGACATGGGTGAGCGACCGCCCAGCCGCGAGGCCGCGCGCGATATCATTGGGCTCAGCCTCGCTGATGCCATGGTCAGGCTTTGGCCTGAGGCCGATGACACCCAGCGCAGCCGAGTCACCGACCGCTATCGGTTCCACTACCATGACGGTGGCGCTGATGGACCTCTCTCGCCCCTGTTCCCCGGCGCTCAGGAGCTGGTGGACTGGTTGTTGCAAAGGGATTATCTGTTGGCCGTGGCCACCGGCAAGAGCCGCTGGGGCTTTGATCCCATCCTCGGCGATACGGGTCTTGCCGACCGTTTTCACGCTACCCGCTGCGCCGATGAGGCCTGCTCCAAGCCCCATCCGGAGATGCTGTTGCAGATCATGGACGAGCTCGGGGTGACCGGTGCGGAGACCCTGATGGTCGGGGATACCGAATACGATATGCAGATGGCACGCAATGCCGGTACCAGTGCCTTGGCAGTCTGCTATGGGGTTCACGAACGGGGGCGATTGCTCGCGCAACGGCCCTTGGATTGTTTGGAGACGCTCCCTGAGCTGCGATCCTGGTTCGAGCGGGAGGAGGTGGTATGAGCTGGCGGTTCTGGAAACGGCGGGAGGCCATGCCCGCCCCGGGGGACGAAGGTTGGGAACAGGCGTTGGTGAATCGGGTGGTGCTGGACCACCTCGAGGAGCAGCGGCGAAGCCGCCGCTGGGGTGTCGTTTTCAAGCTCTTGACCTTCGCCTACCTGATTGCCTTGCTGGTGCTGTTCTGGCCCGACGACTTCATCACGCGCGTTGCCCCCGGTGAGGGGCATACGGCACTGGTGGAGGTGAAGGGCCTCATCGCCCCGGAGACCGGTGCCAGCGCGGATCGCATCATCAAGGCCTTGCGTAGGGCCTATGAGGACGACAACACCAAGGGCATCATCCTGCGCATCAACAGCCCTGGGGGCAGCCCAGTGCAGGCCGGTTACATCAACGACGAGATCCAGCGGCTGCGCAAGCAGCATCCGGACACCCCGGTCTACGCGGTGGCGGCGGATCTGTGTGCTTCGGGCGGCTACTATATCGCTGTTGCCGCCGACGCCATCTATGTGGACAAGGCGAGCCTGATCGGCTCCATCGGTGTGCGCATTGATGCCTTCGGCTTCGTCGAGGCCCTCCGGGAGCTGGGCATCGAGCGCCGCCTACTGACGGCGGGCCAAAATAAAGGAATCCTGGATCCCTTCTCGCCCCTGCATGAGGAACAGCGCGCATTCCTCCAGGGGGTCCTCGACCAGCTGCACCGGCAGTTCATCGAGGTCGTGCGCGCGGGTAGGGGCGAGCACCTCAAGGGGGGTGATGAGCTCTTCAGCGGCCTCTTCTGGAGTGGCGAAGAGAGCGTGGCGCTTGGTCTGGCCGACGGGCTCGGCAGCAGCAGTTATGTGGCACGCGAGCTGATCGGAGCGGAGAAGATCGTCAAGTACAGCACCAAGAAGGACCTGCTCGAACACCTGGCGGATCGCCTCGGCGCCTCAATCGCCGCATCCCTGATGCGCTTGAGTGGGGCCGACGGTTACCCGATCGTGCGCTGAAGTTTATCCACCACTGGTGGGTTTGAAGTTTCGCGAGTCCGGTCCTCCAGGCTGTGCCAAACAATTCAGATTGTCTGAAATTATGCTACGAGTCCGTAATCCGCGGGATTTGACAATTAAGAACTATTTACTAATCTGTAATAGGGAGGGATTTGATAATTAAAGGAACTGGAGAATGGAAAAGTATATTATACGTTTATGGCTTTTATCTTTTCTCGTTTCAGTAATGGCTGTTGCTGTGATGACTTATAAGTGGTCGAACCACTCCCATCCGTATGAGGGAAATGCACATATAATTCGCAATAAATCGCAATTAGAGGGTTTCCTCCAATCCCATCGACACCATCATGACGTTGCCCAATTTAAGACCGGGCATAGGCCCTATCCAATACCAACGGCTTTTTTCATACAGTCACTGGCATTCGTTACTGCCACCGATGTGAATGTTACGGGTTTTGTCTGGCAAACATATCCCAATGATTTCCCAAAGGACTTCGAAAAAGGTATCGTCTTTGCGGAACAGGTAAACTCAGCAGACACTCTTTTAACCAAATCTTATGAGTTACCCATAAAACGGGATGGCATTCAATACGATTTGGTGGGATGGTATTTCGATGTAACTGTCCGGCAATCCTTCGATTATTCACACTATCCACTCGATACGGTAACAGTCTGGCTGCGGCTCTGGCCGAAGCAGACCTCAAATGACATCCTTCTAACCCCAGACTTTGGTGCATATAAAAAGACGAATAAGCGCACCTTCGGATTGGATTTTGAAATGGTGCATGGTGAATGGAATGTCGATGAAACATTCTTCAGTTATAAGGAAATACCTTATGATACAAATTTCGGATATTATGGGCCGGATCCCGAATCGTCCACCAGTGCTGAAGATTATTTGTTCATTGATCTTTTTTTTAATATCAGGATTCATCGAAAATTCATCGATGCGTTTATCATCAATTTGGTCCCGCTCTTTATCGTGGCGTTACTACTTTTCGCCCAGCTGCTTGCTGTGTCGAGAAAAAAAGATCTAGCTGAGCACGTTGGCTTCAATATAACCGGTACAATTGCTACCTATTCGGCAGTCCTCTTTATCATATTGCTTGCTCATATTCAGGTAAGGAGCCAGTTTGCCGGCTCAGGCTTAGTATACATGGAATATTTTTACCTGATAATGTATCTGAAGATATTCTTATCCGTCGCGAATATATTCATTTTCGTGTTGGGAAGATCCCGCTATACGGACATCATCCGTTACCGAGATAATTTGATTCCTAAGCTGTTGTACTGGCCGGTACTCCTTTGGATGTTGGTAATACCAACCTGGTTAATTCTGTAGGGTTTTGGCAAGACTACCCGCCGGTGCGGTACCAGGAACCAGCTGATGTTGCTGCTCGCCGCCATGCAGGATCCTTAAAAATAGTACAGGATTTACAGGATTCACAGAATGCCTTCAATGAATCGTCCCCGCCCCAAGGGGGTATCAATCGGCTGGGAGTCTTTTTTCTCGCCGCAAGCAGCGGGGAATTCGACCCACAGAGATTAAATAAAAAGATCCTGTAAATCTTGGGTCATCCTGTAAATACTGTCCATTAGACACCATCCTTCCCGACAACGCCGAATGATTCAGGATTGCACCCATCAGGTATCTCTCAAGGACTCCAGGGGATCGATTCCCTCCGATTCCAGCATGGCAATCAGTCGGATCAGGGGTAGACCCATGAGTGCATTCGGGTCCTCGCCCTCGAGGCGCTCGAACAGCACGATGCCGAGGCCCTCGGATCGGAAGCTCCCGGCGCAGTTGAAGGGCCGCTCGCGATCGATATAGGCCTCGATACGGGCACGCGACAGCTGCCGGAAATGGACCCGGAAGGGCTCGCAGCAGAGCTGCGTGCGTCCGGTAGCGGTATTGAGCAGACACAGGCCCGTGTAGAAGGCGACCTGGCGTGCGGACGCGCGGGTGAGCTGGGCGATGGCCTGGGCCCGGTTACCCGGTTTGCCGATCACCGTACCGTCCAGGTAGGCCACCTGATCCGAGCCGATGATGAGGGCGTTCGGGTAGTCCTCGGCGATCGCATTTGCCTTTGCCTCCGCCAGCCGTACCACCAGCTCCTGGGGAGACTCGTCCGGTCGCCTGGTCTCGTCCACATCGGGCACGGCGGTGGTGAAGGGTATCCCTAGACGTTCCAGCAGGGCGCGGCGAAAGGGGGAGCTGGAGGCTAGAATTAGGGGTGGATAGGGCATGATGCAAAGCAAACGCGTATTTAATCCGCAGATCACGCAGATTTTCACAGATTGTTGGATTTTTCACAGCCATTACCTGGAACGGTTTGGAATGACAGGGAAAAAGAAATTAACAATCTCTGCGATAATAAAGCCACAAACTACACCTGCGGTATTTGCAAGCATATCCAACCATTCTCCATAACGATTTACGTACGGCTGCAATAATTCAATCGCACCACCGTGGGCTATAAAAAACAAACCGAATAATAGCCATCTGTTTGGTTTACGTAATGCTGTCGGTAACACCAATATCGCATAAGCTATTATGTGATGGGCTTTATCGGTTCCCGGTACTGATGGTAATTCATCGAGTGGCCAGAGAGATAAAAACGTTATGACTACAAGAGTAAACAGTGTGAAAGCAAGCCAGTTTGTTTTTATTATAGTCAGTAATCCAATCATTCGAATTCGTCTTATTTCTTCTGTGAATCCAACACTTGCCATAGCCGGCAGCTAAAAGCGGGGAGACTGTAGCACAACGGAGGCCGCGCTGTTTTTAGCTATCCGAGTTAATGGTTTTGTCGGCTCGTTCCCACGCTCCAGCGGCCAAGGTTTTTCATGACGCTGGAGCGTCTGGATTTGCTCCTACGCTGGAGTGTAGGAGCCAGAGAGAAAGTTCTCCGATTCGGTAGCAACGGAGTTAGAACACTACCTCCGTATAGTCATACACCACGATCTTCCTGACCAGAGGCAGAAGGACCTTTGGTAGTGGTTAATATCTAAGTTGGAACATGACCAACGACACTGGCCGCTATGCCCCCTCTCCCTACCGGGAGAAGGTTGGGGAGAGGGGATCAAAAGGATGAATCGCTCTACTTTTTCACTTATAAGTTTACCACTACCGGACCTTTTGGACAGCATCCTTGTGCAAGGGGTGCTCCAGATAGGCGTTCATATCATCCGTGTTGGCGAAAGTGAGCATGATAGCGACATCAAAGCTGTCATCGACAATTTCTCTATCACTCGGAATCACCTCGCCGGCACTTACCTTTAGGACACGTGGGATCTTGCGGAATGAACGCGATGTCTCGATAATCTTGTGCCGATGGGCAGGATTGCCGGATTCCTTGAGCCAGCACAAGACAATATGCTTGACTTGTGTCCCCTCTGCTGCCTTTGTCGCCGTGCTGACGCAGCCGATGAAAAGGAGGATCAGCACCACCGGAAGACGTATTTTGTTCATTGCCTTTGAAATATAACGTCAAGGCTAACCGGCAGCCCAAAGCGGTAAGCCGAAAGGTGCACCGCTTTGGGTTGCCCGGTTAAGCCGCATGTTAGTTCCATTTCTCTTGTTCGACTAGGGTTGCAAGATGTTCTAGTGCTCCAAATAATTCTTGCATATTATCGATGGTGTAGTTTTTTTCGTTTTTTGTAAAAAGATGCTCTTGCAATCGACCAAATTGCCATAAATTTCCATCAGTAACCACTCCATATACCGAATTTGTTTCATTATTGTTGATCTTTTGTGATGCTACTAATTCAGCCAGGCATTGTCCCCAGCCTTGTTCAAAGTCGTTCTTTTTTGCTTTAACGACAATAACGATTGGGGTTTCAAGGACTGTCTTCCCGAGTGCTGATCTTTTTGAAAAAATATAGTCAGGTGTTCCAGATAATACTTCGTTAAATGATATTGGTTTTTGTATCCAAAACGAATAATTTTTACTGTGTCTTTTATATATCTCTCTTAGCAACGGAGATATTATCAGTTCGCTTCGAGAAGCTTCAGAAGAAAATATATCAATATTCTCTTTATTAAACCTAAACTCTTCTATAAAAGCTTGAGGAACGACTATATCCAGCGCCGATATAAAAATACCTTCCTCGTACTTTATTTTGTATTCTTTTTGAACCTCGGTAATATTTTTAAACTGACTAAATGGCATTTGAGAACACCTCGGTTTTGTTGGAGCTAACGCTTGGGCTCAGGCGCCCAATGCTGCGTGGCACTGAGCTTGAAAGTTGCTGAGGAGCCGGACCGCGGCATTGGGTTGCTTGCAGCCGAATGTCAAATATCTAAGGACTCAAGTCTCTCCTGCGACCGATACATGCCGGTAACGCATACCAATAAGCTCTATCTCAACTATAGCGTTGGGGTTCATTCCTCACCCCAACCTACGCGGGCTTTTTGCGCTCTTTGAACATCCTGTTGGGCACGCCGCCGTCCCTGGCAGGCTTTGCCCAACCTACAAAAGACTTTGCGTCCTTTGCGCCTTTGCGGTTCAAACCACGGGCCGGTAGCCGGCAACCGGTAGATCGAACGCCTTACCCAACCTCCACCAGACTCGGGGTGTAATCCGCCGGGGGTTGGAAGCCGAGGAGGGTGATGCAGGTGGCCGCCAGGTTGGCGATGCCGGGATCCGCTACCTGCGCCAGGCGCGCCCGGGATCCATTGGTCGGGTCGTAGACGATCACCGGCACTAGGTTGAGGGAGTGTGCCGTCTTGGGCAGAAACTTGCCGGCGGCGTCCCGCTTCAGCTGGCCGGTCTTTTTGTCCGCCTCGTACATATCGTCGGAGTTGCCGTGGTCCGCCGAGAAGACCGCGATGCCTTTGGCATTTTTTACCGCCTCCATGATCCTGCCAACGCCCTCGTCCACGGCCTCGATAGCTGTCTTCACGGCATCGGTTACACCTGTGTGGCCGACCATGTCACCGTTCGGATAGTTCAGGCGGATGAATCGGTACTCGCCGCTTTTGATCGCCGTCACCACGGCATCGGTGATCTCGGTCGCCTTCATCCGCGGTGCCGCTTCGAACGGGCAGATGTCCGAGGGGATCTCCCGCCAGGTTTCGGTGGTGAATTTGCCCGAGTTGTTACCATTGAAGAAGTAGGTGACGTGACCGTATTTTTGGGTCTCGGAGATAGCGAATTGCTTGATGCTTGCGTTGGAGAGGTATTCGCTCATGGTACGATCGATCGCCGGTGGCGATACCAGATACTTCTCCGGTACGCAAAGGTCGCCATCATATTGCATCATACCGGCGTACCGCACATCCGGTTTGGGACCGCGGTCGAACTCGCTCAGCGCCTCGGCCTCGAAGGCCTTGGTGATCTCCAGGGAGCGGTCGCCGCGAAAGTTGAAGAAGATGACGCTGTCTCCCGCCAGGATCGGCCCCACCGGGGCGCCGTCGTGCGCGATGACGAAGGCCGGCAGATCCTGGTCGAGGATGCCCGGCTTTTCCTTGCGGAAAGTCTCCACCGCCTCGCGCATGGTGGCGAAGTAGCGGCCCTGGCCCCTGACGTGGGTATTCCAGCCGCGCTCGACCATGCTCCAGTCGGCGTTATAGCGGTCCATGGTGATGTGCATGCGCCCACCGCCCGACGCCACACAATAGTCCAGGGTGCCATCCGCATTGATGCCTTCCAGGAATTTGTCGAAGCGTTCGACATAATCCAGCACCGAGGTCGGGGGCACATCGCGCCCGTCGATCAAAGGGTGGATGCGGGCCTTTTGGACCCCCTCTGCCTTGGCCCGGCGCAACATCGCCTCCAGGTGGTTGAGGTTGGAGTGCACGTTGCCGTCCGAAAACAGACCGATAAAGTGCAGTGTCGATTGGTGGTCTTTGACATTCGCCGCCAGCTCCTTCCAGACCGCACCCTCGAATAGGGAGCCGGAGGCGATGGCCTGGTCGACCAGTGCCGCCCCTTGCGAGAAGACACGACCGCAGCCGATCGCATTGTGACCGACCTCCGAGTTTCCCATGTCGGTGTCGTCCGGCAGGCCGACCGCCGTCCCATGGGCCTTGACCTGGGTATAGACCGCATGCGTGCGCAGCCAGTCCAGATTGGGGGTATGCGCGATCTTGACGAAGTCGCTTTCCGGGTACTTGCCGATCCCGACCCCATCCATGATCACCAGCACCAGCGGTCCTTCCGGTCCATCGAAGGCCCCGTTTTTCCTGAGTTCTTCCATCCCGGTCCTCCTCGATACAGGCTTGGAAATTATTGCGGATGAGGGGAAATTGCGAATCGGCGCAGTATAAACCCAGCGCTACCCGTCGCACATGGTTTCTGTCGGGATTTGCGTAGATGTTCATCCGTCACCCATCAATCCTTCGGCGCGCTACAGGTTGGCCGCGTTGTGCTGCAGGACTGGATTGTTCTGCTTTGCCTTCCGGGCCGGAGTGGAGCTTGACAGGGTACTGAAGGCGTACCAGGATTACCCGTATCATGGATGACCTCAAACTGCTCTCGGACAACCTCAAATTTGTTGTGGTACAGGCTGTAGCTGCAATAAGGACGTGATTACCTGGGATCTGACAGAGGGGTCGTCTCGTAGGGAGGCCGCAGGATGAGAAAGCCTATTCTTCTGTTTGGTTACTGGGCATTGGCCTTTTGCTGGGCACTGTCCGCTTTTCCGGTACAGGCCGAGCTCCGAATCCACGGCCTCGAGGCCATCGATCCCTCGGTAGTCCGGGTCGAACCCCAGCCGCTCAAACGGACCTCCCGGCCTGAAATACGGCGGCTCCACGTCCGCCTGCGTAACGTCTCCTCCGCCCCTTTCCCAGCAGATAGCATTCTCCTCGCCTTCGCTATCAAAGCACCGGAAGGTATCTTGGTTGCCAATGCCCAGGCCGTGAGCGCAGAGGGCATCCCTTACTTCGAGCTGAATACGTCCGATTTCGGATCTGGGCGTTCGCTCAAGATCAGGGTCGAGCTCGTCAATGAGGTCCAACGCCGGCTGCTCGAGGAGAGGCCACGGCCGCCGGGATGGTGGCAGGCGTACCGCAAGGCCGTCGCCCGCTGGCGGAGTTTGGCGTATGAGGCGACGGCCTATTATCCGAGTTCCGCTCCCATAGCCGACGCCGGGGCCGACAGCAATGCCTTGACCGACACCGAGGTCAAGCTCGATGGCAGTGCCAGCTACGACCCCGGCGGGGGCATGCTCAGGTTCGGCTGGGCAACTACCGGTGTCCCGGCGGGGAGCACTGCCGCGTTGAACGATCCGGGACGGCCTGATCCCACCTTCGTACCCGATGTGGAGGGTGATTACGTCTTTGCACTCACCGTCGATAACGGGCAGGCGGCCAGCGTGCCGGATCAGGTTACCGTCTCCGCTACTCACAGCGATGCGCCGCCGAACGCCGATGCCGGACGCGACCAGGAAGTGCCCTATGGGGCCACGGTAACCTTGGACGGTACCGGCAGCGATGATCCGAACGGCCTGCCGCTGACCTATTCCTGGTCTTTTACGGGACTTCCGGGAACCAGCGCCTTGACGGACGCGGACATCACGGACAGCGACAGCGCCGAGGCCGGGTTCATGCCGGACGCGTTGGGGACCTATAGCTTGGATCTCAGGGTCGATAACGGCAGCCGATCCGATACCGACGGCGTTTCGATTTCCGTCCTGGCAACCAATGTACCGCCCGTTGCGGATGCGGGCACCGATCGTGCCGTCAAGCCTGGTGAGGAAGTAACACTCGACGGCAGCCTGAGCCGGGACCCGGATTCCGGTCCAGCGCCGATCACCTACCGGTGGAGCCTCGTCGCACGGCCATCCGCAAGCAACGCAGCAAATGCCGATATCGCCGATGCGGAGCAAGCGATCGCCCGCTTCACGCCGGATGTGGAGGGTGGCTATATCGCTCGCATCGAGGTGGATGACGGTGAGTACCAGGATGGCGACAACACCTCCGTCTTCGCCGACGGCACGCCGCCGACGATCAGCATCACGGCGCCGGTCGATGGCGCGGTCGCAGATACGCTGCGTCCGAACATCAATGTAACCTTCGACGACGATGGTTCGGGAATCGACACAAGCAGTTTCACTGCGCAGCTGAATGGCGTAGCAATCGGCGACTCGTTCGCCATCGACGAATATGGCGCGACCTACCAGCTTACGAGTGATCTGTCTGCAGGGCTTCATACCCTGCACGCGGCAGTGCAGGACAAGGCCGGAAATCTTGCCCAAGTGCGCTCTGATTTCAGGGTATCTGTCTTTCGGGCCCTGCCCGAGGCTAGCCCGACGACCGGGCCCGTTCCGCTGACCGTTAACTTCACGACTAACGCCGAGTACAGCGGGGGAGCGATACTGCGATACCGCTGGGATTTCCAAGGTGACGGAATCTTCGATACGAACGATCCCGGTGAGCAAAATTACACCCATACCTATACATCCAAGGGGGTGTTCGATGCGGTCCTGGAGGTACTGAACGACCAGAACGAGACGGCCGTCGCGTCCGTCAGAATCACGATAACCGGGAATCCTCCAGCGGCTACGGCGAGCATCGATCCCTCGAACGGCCAGGTACCGCTTACGGTCAACTTCACTGGCGTGGGTAGCGACGCCGACGGCCGGATCGTGCTCTATGAGTGGGATTTCGAGGGCGACGGGGTATTCGATTTCTCCTCGACAACGACTGGAAGTACCAGCCACACCTATCCCTCATCGGGGACTTTTAATGCCGTTTTCCGGGTGACCGATAACGATGGCCTGACGGCAATGGCAAGTGCAACTGCGACTGCGGTGAGAGTCGGACCACGCGGGTCGCCAACCGCCACGATCACATCTCCGAGCAGCCCCGTAAACTGCAATGCACCCTGCTCCGTCTCCTTCAACGGGACAGGCAGCGATGGCGGCGGCACCATTGTGCAGTATGAGTGGGATCTCGACGGTGACGGCGTCTACGATGCCTCGTCGCCCACCTCAGCTTCGACAAATTTCACCTACAGCTCGCCGGGTCTCTATGTCGTTGCCTTCCGAGTGATAGACAATGACGGACTGACCGGCGTCGACACAATCGAGGTCAAGGTCACGATCGACACTCGACTGGAACTGTTGACAGATACCTGTTCCGCACCCGTTGGCGGAAGCTCAGTCGACATCCGCACAAGGATCGGCGGGACGACGCCGGTTACCATTTTCCTGAAGAATAAGGCCGGTGACCGAGTGCGCACGCTGGTCAATCGCGAGAGCCGGGCTGCCGGTTCCTACACCGATACCTGGGACTGCACTGCGGACACGGGTGTGTTCGTAACAGAGGGTGTCTACTTCGCCGTCTTGGAATACGAAGACGCTAACGGACAGACGCGGACGCTCGATGAGTCCCAAACCAGCGGCGGTCAACTGTTCAACCCGAGCTGGCGCATGGAAGGATCGAGCTGCTCTAACTGTCAGTACGTCTTCCAGCCGCTGGAGGACGACTTCCTCGATGTCGATATGACCTTGACTCGTGCAGCCGAGGTGACCGTCTCGGTGCGGGTATTCAGGCTCGCCAACGAGGTGGTGCGGCTGATGGATCGCAGGCCGCTCGGGCGTGGCCTGCACCACCTCAAGTGGGATGGGGCCGATGCTTTCGGCAACTTCGCCCACCCACCTCCGGGGCGCCAGTTCATCTTCGGGGTCACCGCCTTCACACTGCCCAATAACGGCATCTTCGTCGAGGGTGCGCCGCGGATCACCAACTTTTCGGCCGAGCCGAATTACTTCGACCCAGCAACGCCGGATTTCCTGACACCGAACACACCCACGGTCACCATCACCTTCGATGTGTCCAAGGATGCGACTGCCGTCCTGCAGGTCTTCCGTGCGGGCTCCAATCGATTGATGAAGACCATTAGCCAACCCGTAAGCGCCGGCACGCAGACAGTCGAATGGAACGGCCGCAACGAGGAGAACATCTTCGTCGACAAGGGGGACTACCGCCTCGCGCTCAAGGCCATCGACACCCAAGGTAATCAATCGCTGGTTCGCTATATGCGCGTGCGCGTCTTCTACTGAGCAGACATGTTTGGGGAGGGATCAAGGCCATGAGATTCCTGTTCGTTGCACAAGCCGGGAAACAAGCTCCGCGTCGGTTGACGGCTTCCATCGTGGTTGGCCCGCTCTTAGCGATTCTGGTGGCTGGTCCGGCCATGGCCTTGACCGTGGAGGAGTACTGCACACTATCCCGCGATCTGATGGCGTTCTCCGTACAGGAATGGCGCGAGAAAGCACGGGTCGCGAACCGGAATCAGAACGCGTCCAAAGAGGAACTGAGTAGCGCTCTCCAGGCAGTGGAGCAAACGTATCGAGCGCAACGAGAGCAGCGCTATGCGAGCTACGCGACAACCTACGATGACTACATGCGGTTCATGAGCACCGATGGTAGAGCTGTCAGAAGTTACCTCGATAATAATCCCGACCTGATGAACGAAATCGATGACCTTAGCGGTCAAGTCGAAGGCTTTGCCCAACAGGTGGAGGCCGTGATGGAGACGAAGCAGGAGGGAATCGAGTGATGAGCTCTGTCCGCGATCTTTTCGGCATCCTTGCCGTTCTTGCGCTCTTTCTAGCCGTCTCCCCAGTAGCAGCCTACGACACGCCTCCTTGGGATACTGGACATCAAGGTTTTAACCCAGAGGAGGGGGATGGAGAAAAGGACAACCCGACGCCGGACGACAACCAATGCCCCTTGGGCAACCCTGTGAACGCAGCTACCGGGGACAACATAGAACTTTATACTGACTTCGACATCCCTGGGGTTGGTCCCAGGCTCGGGCTGACGCGCACCTACCATTGCCAGGATCGTATCGACGGACGCTTCGGCCGCGGCTGGCACAGCAACCTGACGGCCACCGCCATCGCCGTCACCGACGGTGAGCAGACCTATGCGATCGTCCGCCAAGGGGACGGTAAGCGCAAGCGCTTCACCCGAAACCCGGACGGCACCTTCGAGGCTGCCGCCGGTACCTACCAAACGCTCGACCTCAATTCAGACGGGAGCATCACCCTGACCGGGCGCTACGGCGATGTCGAAAAGTTCGATGTGAATGGCCGCATCATCGAGCGTCGCGACCGCTATGGCAACACCCTGCACTTTACATACGACGGCACCGGGTTCCTGACGAGCGTCACCGACGATGCAGGGCGAACCTTGAGCTTCGCCAAGGGCGCCAACGGCAAGGTTGCCAGCGTGACGGACCCTCTGGGCCGTACCTATTCCTACAGTTACGATGCGAATGGTGACCTGGTTGCCGTGACAGACCCGATCGGCGGTGTCATGGCCTACGGCTACAACGCCGATGGCGATCTCTTGACAGTCGTCGATCCACGGGGCGATACCGTCGTCACCAATACCTATGACAACGAAGATCGGGTTACCCGCCAGGTCTTCGCCGATGGTGCGACTATCCGGTTCAACTATGTCAGCGATACCGATACCGAGACTCGGGTAACCGACGAGCGCGGTAACACGACTGTCTACAAGTTCAACGAAACCGGAAACCCAATCGAGATCACCGATCCACTCGGGCGTGTTACCCAATCGACCTGGGACGCCAACTACAACCGCCTGAGCCAGACCGACGGCAACGGCCACACCACGACTTTCACCTATGATGCCAACGGCAACCTGCTCACCGAGACCGATGCGCTTAGCCAGGTAACCACCTATACCTACGAGCCAACATACAATCAGGTCACCAGCGAGACTGACGCCGAAGGCAATGTCACCCACTTCCAGTACGACAGCCGCGGCAACCTCATCAAGATCATTGACGCCCAGGGCAATGAGGCCATCCTGACCTACGACGCCCAAGGTCGGCTCACATCCGCCACCGACCCCCGCCGTAATACCACACGCTATGGTTACGATGCCGCCGGCAATCTGACCCGCGTTACCGACGCACTCGGCAACACTGCGGCCATGACATTCGACGCGGTCGGCAACCTGCTGAGTGTGACCGATGCCGAGGGCCGAACGACCCGTTTCGAATACGATGGCCTGAACCGCCGCACCAAGATCCTCGATGCCTTGGGCGGTGAAACCAAATTCGCCTACGATGCCAACGGCAACCTCACCAGCATCACCGACCCACGCGGCCATATCACCACCTACGCCTACGACAGTCGCAATCGGCAGACCGGCATGACCAATGCCCTGTCCCAAACCGAGACCCGTGGCTATGACCGCAATGGCAACCTGACCTCGGTCACCGATGTCGCCGGCAACACCCAGACCTACGGCTATGATGCCGCCGACCAGCTCATCACCGAGACCTTACCTGGTTCCGCCGCCTACCAATACGAGTACGACAAGGCCGGTAACCGGACCGCGGTTATCGACCCCACTGGTGTACGCACCGAGCAGACCTTCGATGCCATCGACCGCCCGACCGGGCTGATCGACTCCGCTGGTAACCAAGAGACCTACACCTACGACAAGCTCGGCAACCGGACCGGCACCGAACGCAAAGACAGTACGAATCAAGCCTTCTACAGGGAAACCATCGCCTACGATGAGCTGTCCCAGGCCATCCAAATCATCGCCGGCATGGGGCAGATAACGCAGCTGGACTATGATCCCAACGGCAATCTAACGACGGTCACCGATCCCCTGGGCCGGATCACGACCCGCGCCTACGACGCCCTGGATCGCGTTGCTCAGCTCACCGATGCCGCAACCGGTATCACCCACTATGCCTACGACCGTGTCGGTAATCTGACCGGTGTCACCGATCCCCGCGGCCTGATTACCGGCTACGGCTACAACGCCCTCGACCGCCAGGACCGACTCGATAGCCCAGATACGGGAATCACCGGCACCGAGTACGATGCCAACGGCAACCTGACCAAGCAGACCGACAGCCGCGGTATCACCGTTACCCACAACTACGACGCCCTTGACCGACGTATCGGCACCAGCTTTCCGATACCTGGCGAGGACCGGAACTATCTCTACGACCAGGGCGCCAACGGTACCGGCCGCCTGACCAGCTATGATGACCAGAGCGGACAGACCCGCTTCGTCTATGATGCCCGCGGCAACCGCATCTCCGAGACCCGAACCATCCAAGGCCAGACCTACAGTCTCGGCTACGGCTATGACAGTGCCGATCGTCTGACCAGTCTGACCTACCCGAGTGGCCTGACTGTCCGATACAGCTATGACGGCCAGGGGCGGATACAGACTATTACAGCCGACAGCCAGCCGATCCTGAGCGACATCGCCTACCTGTCCTTTGGCCCGGCTACCACCTGGACCGACGGTTCGGGCCTCGACCACGCCAAGACCTTCGATACCGACTACCGCCCGACCGGGATCACCATCGGCGGCATCCAGGATTTTGGTTACGCCTACGACGCCGCCGACAACTTCACCGACTGGACCGACACCCTCGACACCACCAACACCCAAAGCTTTGCCTATGATGCGCTGGACCACCTCATCGATGCCGATGGTCCCTACGGTGCTATCGATTTCAGCTACGACTCAGTGGGTAATCGCCTGTCGGAGACTATCGGGGCCGGCATCACCAACTATCGCTATGCGACGGACAGCAATCGCCTGCAAGAGACCACCGGCGCCGACCCCGGCAGCTACACCTACGATGCCGCCGGCAACCTGATCCAGGACGACCGCTTCACCTATGTCTATAACCAGGCCAACCGCCTTGCCGAAGTCAGGCAGAACGGTATCACCGTCGCTGCCTATCTCTACAACGCCGAAGGCCAACGGGTCGCCAAGACTGTCGGCGGACAAACCAGTCATTTCCTGTATGGACCCGAAGGTCAACTGATCGGGGTCTATGATGCAGCGACGGGTAACGCACGCGAAGAGATCCTCTATTTCGGCAACATTCCCGTCGCCACCGTCCGTAATGGCACCCTCTACTACATCCATACCGACCATCTCGGCACACCCCGATTGGTCAGCGACCAGAGCCAAACCGTTGTCTGGCATTGGGTCAGCGATCCTTTCGGTAAATCCACACCGAATCAAGACCCGGACGGCAATGGTACGTCTTTCGTCCTCAACCTGCGCTTCCTTGGTCAGTATTTCGACGCCGAGACCGATCGGCACTACAACTACTTTCGTGATTATGATCCGGCGATTGGGCGATATGTGCAGTCAGATCCAATCGGCATCGTCGGGGGTCTCAGCACCTACGCCTATGCTGATGGCAACCCGTTATCCTTCAGCGATGAAGCAGGATTGTGTCCTTGGTGCGTTGCTGGTGTGGCTTATCTGCGCTGCCTAGGGGAGTGTGCGGCTATTGAAGCTGCGATAGGTGCATTAGGTGCGGCATGTCCACCAAGCCTAGCTGGTGTGGCGGCGACTTGTGCAATGGATTGTCTGAAACCCTGGAATTGGCTTCCTGGCAGCAAGATATTCAAAAAAGGAAAGAGAGCTCGCGATCTTCTGAAAAAGAATGGAGGGATTCTGCCCGCGCTCGATCGGACAGGGAAAGTTCATGGGAAATTGCCAAAACCAAAAGATATTAAGAAGTATCCTAAGGAAGAATTACGACAGCTCAGAGATGAACTGAAGCAGAGTGTTCAGCAAAGAATCAAGAAAAACATAGAACACGGCAGTCATAAACCACATGGGCAACGCCAAGCAGAAGAGCAACAGCTTATCAAGAGCATTGATAAGTATCTTGGAGATTGAAAATCTCGTTGAAAGGTCATTTGCAGTGAGCTACGAGAAAAATATTCGGGTTTTCCTTGACGAAATTTGTGTCGAGCTTGGCTTTTGCTTGTCGCCTCAACAGGTTGAGGAGATTGTATCTTGCCAGTACTATCAAGCCGACCAATTTGTAAGGGCCATCCTCCTGGCAGAAGATTTGGATCCTTCGTTGGAGTTGCACCTTTTTCGACAATTGAAGAGGAGATTTATAGAGCGGTTCGGAAACGAGATATAAAAAGGAAGGAAAGGAAGTAGTACGAACTTGTGTAGCTTCCCGGAAACTGTCTGTTACCGACATAAGTGCTAACCGTGTCTACACGACGGCTATTGCAGTTTCGAGAGCAGAACGAGAGAACTTGGCACGAGATCAAGCTCGCACTGTTGCAGCTCACGCCAGTCGATTTAGAAGCCTATGTGAAGGAGTATAATTAAAAGGATAATTAAAAGGACACCCATTTTGTTTGACATCTTCCCCACCCCAAGCTGAGCTTCTTCTCGACACCGAAACCACAGAGGGTCCATCATGACTGCCCCCTGCTCCGTTCTTGTCTCCCTTGAGGACACCCCTTGGTATCACTGCGTATGCCGCTGTGTACGCCGTGCCTTCTTGTGTGGTGAGGACCCGTTCTCAGGCCTGAATTTCGACCACCGTCGCGGCTGGATCGTCGAACGCATGCAGCAGCTTGCTAGTCTGTTCGCCATTGATGTAGCCGCCTACGCGGTGATGAGTAATCACTATCACCTTGTGGTACGTATCGACCGGGAACGAGCCTTGGGGTGGTCGGTAGAAGAGGTGTTGAGGCGCTGGACGGCGCTCTTCACCGGGCCCTTGTTGGTGACACGTTACCTCTCGGCGTCACGGGCAGAGATGAGTCAAGCAGAGGTTGCCAAGGTTGAAGAACTTGCCAAGGTCTATCGGGGGCGGTTGCACGATTTGTCCTGGTTCATGCGCACTCTCAACGAGCACATCGCCCGCCGGGCCAATGCGGAGGATGTGGTGAAGAGGCGATTTTGGGAGGGTCGTTTCAAGAGCCAGGCGTTGCTCGATGAGAGGGCGTTACTGGCTGTGACCTAAAAAAGGACACCCACTTTGTTTGACATCTTCCCCACCCCAAGTTAAGCTTCTTCTCGACACCGAAACAACAGAGGGCCCACGATGACTGCTCCTCGTTCCGTTCTCGTCTCGCTTGAAGACACCCCTTGGTATCACTGCGTATGCCGTTGCGTGCGTCGTGCCTTCCTGTGTGGGGAGGATCAACTCTCAGGTATGAATTTCGACCACCGCCGCGGCTGGATTGTCGAGCGTATCCAGCAGCTTACCTCCCTGTTCGCCATCGATGTGGCCGCCTACGCGGTGATGAGTAATCACTATCACCTTGTGGTGCGCATCGACCGGGAACGGGCCTTGGAATGGTCGATAGAGGAAGTGCTGCGGCGCTGGACGGCGCTCTTCACGGGACCCTTGCTGGTGAACCGTTATCTTTCGGACTCACGAGCAGAGATGACCCAGGCGGAGGTCGCCGAGGTCGAGGCACTTGCCGAGGTCTACCGAGGGCGGTTGCACGATTTGTCCTGGCTCATGCGTACTCTCAACGAGCACATCGCCCGCCGGGCCAATGCCGAGGATAGGGTGAAGGGGCGGTTTTGGGAGGGTCGCTTCAAGAGCCAGGCGTTGCTCGATGAGAGGGCGTTACTGGCGGCGATGGCCTATGTGGATCTGAATCCGGTGCGGGCGGGGCTGGCCGAGACGCCGGAGACCTCGGACTACACTTCGATTCAGGAGCGGGTCGTCGGATTGCCGGAAGAAATCGGGTCCGAAGCCGGCTCGCAGGAGACCGCAACCGTCACAGCGCCTGAAGTAACGCTCGATGGGGAGCGGTTACGGCCGGAAACCGAGACGCAAGTCTTGCCCCAGGCTCCGCTGATGCCCTTTGATGCCACCGCACGGACCCCCTGGGCGGTGCCGTTTGCCTTCGATGATTACCTGGAGCTGGTCGATTGGACGGGCCAGGCGTTACGTGAGGATAAGTCTGGATACATCGAAGCACGAGAACCCAAGATCTTCACGCGCTTGGGCATCAATGGGGAGCAGTTTACCGGCTATTCCGAACGTCTTCTTAAGGCGTTTGGAACGGCGGTCGGCGCACCGGCATCACTCGTGAATCTCTGTGCCCGGCGTCAGGCCAAGTATCTGCGTGGCATCCAGGCTGCGCGAGCGGTGTTTGTAGCCAAACAGGCGGCGTGATGGGGTTGAGTCAGATTGCGAATCGTCTTTACCGATGCCCGCCGTCGCCGACCTTTCATCATCGATGCGGTCGTTGTCTTACCCGATCACCTTCACGCGGTGTGGCCCTTGCCTTTGGGGGCTGACGGTTTCTCCACCTGTTGGCACGACATCGAGGCACAGTTCTCGGCCCGGATTCCGAAAGTTGTAAAGGAATTGGGTCTGGAATGACCGATGCGGCGGGATGCGCTGCGCTTTCCCGCCCTACGGTCCTGATCGTGTAGAACGGTACAGCCTGCCTCGATATCGGACAGCCCTTTCTCGATCTCCTGCTTCACATGCACCTTGTATATACTGTTTGCGTAAGGTCGAGAGGTAGGAACAGGAACGGATAATCGCGAAGGAAGGCTCCGGTTCCTTAGCAGCTAAAGAAGGGCGGTGTTACTACTGCTACAATCTCCCGTAAGCATGAGGTTTCACGATGGCAACCGAGACACCGGATACCACTGAACAGCTATATGCCGAAATTGAACGTACACCGAAGCGTTATCGCCCGCTGTTGTTGCGCTTGGTCCACTCGTTTCGTGAGGGCATAGAAGAGGATGAGCCGTGGCCTACGGCAGCTGAGAGCTTCCGAGAAGGACTAGGTGACGCTAAGGCCAGGCGTATACAGCCGATCAGTACCCTGTGGGATGGTATCGATGCAGACTAGCGGATATGGCGCTACAGTACACTGAAGCGTTCAAGCGCCAGCTCAGACGCTTGAGCCGGAAATACAGGCGTATTCGTCATGACATTACACCTGTCTTTGAGCAACTGGATTCAGGCGAATATCCAGGCGATCAGATCTCCGGTACGGGCTATACGCTTTACAAGGTGCGGGCACCTAATCGTGATGCCCAACGTGGTACCAGCGGCGGTTATCGAATCATCTACTATCTTCAAACAGAGGATGATGTCTTGCTGGTAGCCATTTACTCAAAGATAGAGCAGTCGGATATCAGTGCTGATGAGATCAGGAAGATCATGCAAGAAGAGCGCGCGTAGGGCGGGAAAGCGCAGTGCATCCCGCCTTTAGAATCAAGGCTCCTTTGCAAGGCAATGCCATTAAGTTAGCTGTTGGCCGCTTGTCGTGGTGGGTTAGAATACGAAAGAGAAAACTACGAATCGCACAGCGATTTCCGATCCCCCGCGGCTGGAGGATCTCGGCGATGCACTCCTCTCCTGCCCCGACGGGACCGCTTGGCTGCGCGTCCTGCGTCAGGCGCGGTCCACGCCGACCGCCGGCGACGGGGGCCTATAACCAACACTGAAAATCGTTCGATGATCCAATACGTGTCTTGGCCTTGGAGCCTCCTGATGTGCGGAATCGCTTTATGTGCCTTCGCAGATTCCGGTCGCGCCGAGGATCGAGTGGAACAGGGAAGAATCGCCTTTGTTGCGTTTGTGGGTGAGAACTGGAACCTGTTCGAGCTGGATATGGCGAGCCGGAAACCGGTACAGCTCACCGCGACAGGTATCGATGAGCTTACGCCGGCACTCTCCCCGGACGGCTCGCAAGTAGCCTACGCCAACAGCCATGGCGAACTTTGGTTGGCGGATCTGCCTCCAGGAAAGACGGAGAGGTTGCCCCTCCCCGCCGGGCAATATGCCGCACCGGTTTGGTCTCCTGATGGCAAATCGTTGCTTTACGTGGCCTACGACCTATCGGAGAAGGAGGAAAACGCCGAGATCAGGCGCTATTCGTTGGAGACCGGGAAGATCGAGCCGGTCGTCATGCAGCGAGGGGTCCAGGATTCGCCAGCGCTATCGCCGCAGGGCAGCAGTCTTGCCTATTCTTCCACCACGACCATTACGGTTCCCGGCATGGGGACAAGCCTGCTGAGGCAACTCTGGCTCGTATCTTTGGTGGACGGTACCGCGCGAACCCCGTTGCCGACCCGCGGTGAGGATACGGAACCGGCTTGGTCCCCGGACGGAAAACACATCGTCTTCTCATCCAACCGCTCCGGTCGGACGGATCTCTGGTTGATCCGTGCCGATGGCAGCGGCCTGAGGCGGCTCACGGACACACCAGAAGCGGAGATGCACCCAGCCTGGTCGCCGGATGGAAAGAGGGTACTCTATGTCGCGGTGAAGCAAGGCCGGATGGACCTGGAGCTGGTCGATGTCGGCACGGGGCAGGTAGAAGAGCTGCGGCCGTTCGGAGAAAAATGGGTGGGTATCCGTGATCCGCATTGGAGATAAGCTGGTGATTCTAAAGTGGCAAAGAATGCCGACCGTCGGGTGGTTCGTCTGGCTCATCGCTCTGTGGTCGATCGCTTCGGTGTGCCTGGCGCAGCAGTCACCAGACATAAGCCCTTCCCAGAGTCTGGCTATTTTTAATGTCACCCTCTCCAAAAGCTCCTTTGATCCCTCTCGGGGACAAGCGGTCGAGCTGAACTATCGGCTGTCCCGGAGCGCCAAGGTCACTGTCAAGATCTTCGACCCCGACCGTGAATTGATCCGGGTCTTGAGCAAGGATGTTGAACAGAGCCAGGGGCCACACAAGCTGGCGTGGGATGGCAAGGACCTGGACGCTAGGGTCGTACCCAACGAGGCGTACTTCTTCACCATCGAGGCAGAAGACGCAACCGGTTCCCAGATTGTCTACGACCCGATCACCTTCAGCGGCGGTGAGCCATTCGAGATCACCGAGGGGCGCATTGACCGCGAAGGGGGAACCCTGTCTTACCGATTGTCAAAGCCCTCCCGAGTCAGCGTGCGGGCCGGCGTGGCGAGCAGTGCCCTCTTGAGAACGCTGGTGGATTGGGAGCCACGGATCGCCGGAACCATCACCGAATACTGGAACGGCAAGGACCGGGATAATCTCATCAACCTTTGGGACCTGGAGGATCACAAGATCGTCATCAGCTACTTCACGTTGCCGGAGACCAGCGTCATCGCCTATGGCAACAGTACCCTTGATTACCGCACCTACAAGCACGGATTGAGCACTGCGAGGCCCAAGAAGGCAGATCGACCCATGGTCAACCGGCGGCGAGTCTCTCCGCATTTCCTGGCATCACGCCTCCAGGACCGGGAGCTCGCGGCCACTTTGAGCTTTCCTGAATTTGACAAATCCGAAGAGAAGGCCGTCCCGGAGGTCAAGGACGCCGTCGTCGTTCGCATCGATGTTCCGAGCCAAGAAGACCGGGAGATACTACTTGGCCAAAGATTCGAGATCATACTCTTTATCGATACGGTCTATTACGCGGAAGAGGAGCGCGGTTACATTCCTTTCAACTATCCGCTGGACGTGAGCGGGGTACCGGAGGGTGAGCACGTACTCACCGTGAATATCATCACACCCAAGAACCAGTTCGCGATCGCGAGCCGCAAGCTGAAAGTGGTTAAGCAGCCGTGATGAGGCTGTTCTTGAGGTCGGGTCAGGCGCCCGACTAGAATTCGGTAGTGGTAAATTTTCAAGACGAAACAATGTCTGACACTTCCTTATCGCTGTTATATGAGCAAGACGCCTACACCTGGGCCTTGCGGAATGCGGAGCTGATTCGTGCCCACCGCTTCAGCGAAGTGGACTGGGAGCATGTTGCCGAGGAGATCGAAGCGGTGGGGAAAAGCGAATGGCGAGAACTCGAAAGTCGGTTGATTGTCCTCTTGGCTCATCTGCTGAAATGGCAATACCAGGCCAAGGGGCGCGGAAGGAGCTGGCAGGCGACCATCAAGGAGCAGCGTTACCGCATCCGTCGGGTGCTGGAGTCCAATCCGGGCTTGAAGTCGTATCTCGATACGATCCTCCGGGATGCTTTTACTACGGCGGTACTCGTAGCTACCAGGGAAACCAATCTGGACGAATCGACTTTTCCTGAGGTATGTCCATTCGGCTTTGAAACGATCATAGATAGCGATTTTTGGCCGGAGTGACTTATCGAGCCCGCGTAGCGGGAAAGCGCAGCGCATCCCGCCTTCAGCGCTTTCGCGGGAAAGAGCGGTCTGATCGGACGGCTTCGAGGCTTGCCGCCATCGCCAATATTAACGCGGTGAGCAGTTGCGGCGAGGAGTTGGAGACGAACAACCGGACCAGATTATCCTTCATCTTGGAGAACGCATGGGTGAACTTCACCCGATAGGCCTGCTTACGGTCTCGGTAGAGACGATCGGCGATCGCGTGAGCGATCCAGGAGAGGACTGCAGTCAGGTTGAGCGCGAAGAGTTTGGGGTAGAAATCCTGCTTCACAACCTGGGCGCTGAGGCCGGAGAAATTCTCGATTTCGAGCCAGCACTTCTCGCGTTTATAGCCCTCTTGCACGCCCCAACGCAGGTGGTAGAGGTGCTTAAACCAGGTACTGAGATAGGCGGCTTCATCAAGTAATGAAGTCGCAAGGACCTCGGTCTCGCCGTTTTTGAGTTTCACGCGGATCAAGCGCAAGGGAATCGGATCGGGCGCCAACCCATACACCTGACATTGCCGGCGTGCGTGGGGGCCTGGTGTGAACAGCACAGCCTCACTTTTTTTGCCGCCGGCCAGGAAGTCGCTGACCTCGTGGGAAAAATCCAACGGCATGCGGGCACCGAAGTGACGGTGTTCCTGGCGGTGCAAGGCAAATAGCCAGAAGGCCGGATAGCCACGGTCATACAAGATCAGATCGTTGGCCCGCGTCGCGGCCAGATGCTCACCGGCGAGTACGCGCTCGCCGACTTGGCGGGATTCGAAATCGGCCGCGATCACCAGGTTGTTGAGGACATCATACAGCCGCGAGAACCGGGCCAGTGGAACCGCGCTCCCCTCAGGTGGAGCCCCGAAGGTTGCCATTACATCATCGGTGTGAGGCAAACGTGCCGTCGAGCCATCGACTGCCAACAAGCGTAAGTCATGCCACAGACGCGCAGAGAAGTCGCGTTCGAAGCCTTCCAGCAAGGGTCGGTTGAGTGCCATCAGGGCGCGAGGGTCAAGCTTCAAGCGCGCTTGGCAAAAGGCCGAAGAGGACACGCCATCGGCCAGTGGTTGATCGAGTTCGTCGCCGATACTGCCCTTGCGCAGGTTCAACAGCATGGACACCAGATGAGGCAGCGGAAGCGCGCGTTGGCGGGTGAAATCCTCGGGATGGATGCGGGCGAGGTCGGCAAATTCCGCGGAGTACAAGAAATCTTTTAGGGGGGTATAAATATTCTCAAACCTGACTGATTAACTTGGTTTCTACTTCGGTAAGTTGGACCGGCTTTGGTCTGAGAACCATGGTTGACTCCTCATCGTGCTGGTCGAAGATAGGGAATAGTTTAACAAATACAGAACGTTAGGTGTTAACTTAATGGCATTGAGTTAATAGGAGACTGAGATTATGGCACAAATAGACGAGGCTCCGACCACCGATGAGATTATTCGAGAAGTCAGGGCCACCAAGGAAACCCTGGCGCGATCCGTGGATTACGACATCCAGCGTATTTTGAAGGACGCGCGCAGGCGGCAACGATCAAACGGCAGAAAAATCATAGCTGCACCTATTCATTCTCACCTTCCCGACGAACGCCTTGAACGCGGATGCTAATCATGAAACTCCCCTATGGCATCGCCGATTTCTATGCCCTGATTACGGAAGGCTATTTTTACGCCGATCGTACGGACCGTATCGCCTTCATCGAAGAAGCGGGTAAGCATCTGCTATTCCTGCGTCCGCGCCGGTTCGGCAAGAGCTTGGTGCTCTCGATGCTGGAAAACTATTACGATGTAGCAAAAAGCGACGAATTCGAACGGCTGTTCGGACATCTGGAGATTGGCCGGAACCCCACACCGCTGCACAACCGCTATCTCGTGATGCGCTGGGATTTCTCCGCGGTGATGACCCATGGGGACACCGAGGCCATCGGGCGAGCCTTGTATAACCATATCAATGCCTGCGTGCGAAGTTTCATCACGCACTATCATGACATTTTGCCCCAGACGGTCGAGATCCATCCCGACGATGCCCTGTCATCCTTTCAATCCACCATCGACGCCGTAAACCGAACGCCCTACAACTTCTATTTGTTCATCGACGAATACGACAACTTCGCCAACGAGGTCATGGCCGCGCAACTGAATGGCGGACAGGACCGCTACGCGACGCTGGTCCATGGCGAGGGGATACTGAAAACGGTATTCAAGACGATCAAATTCCTGGGCAGTGGGCAGGGTCTGGATCGGGTATTCATCATCGGGGTGTCGCCGGTGGTCATGAGCGATATCAGCAGCGGTTACAACGTCGTCAAAAACATTTCCCTGCGTCCCGAATACCATGATCTGTGCGGTTTCCATGAAAGCGAGGTGGCCGGTGCGCTGGAAAAAATCGGCGAGGAATGCGGATTGGCGGAGGCCCAGGTGGCGGAGGCCCTTGTCATGATGCGCACCTTCTACAATGGCTACCGCTTCGGCTACGGGGACGGCCCCCTGCTGTACAACCCCACCCTGGCCCTGTATTTCTTCGATGAATACAGCCGTGATTGCGCCTATCCGCGGGCCATTCTCGACAGCAATTTGGCCATGGATCGCAACCGCATCGAGTACATCGCGGCGCTCCCCCACGGCGACGAACTGGTTACCAGGGCGCTCGATCCCACCAATCCGCCCTTAATCGGCGAGTTGGCCGACCGTTTCGGCGTCGAGGACATGCTGAAGGCCACTAAAGACCAACCCTTCCTGGCCTCCTTGATGTATTACTTAGGGATTTTGACCATCACCCATCGGGATGCCATGGGTCGATTGACGCTGGACATACCGAATCTGGTGATCCGGCGTCTGTATGTGGAACGTATCCGGGACGCCACGCTGCCGGAATACGAGGATCGCGAAACGTCCCGCAGTGCCGCGGAACACTTCTACACCAGCGGCGACCTCGAGCCCCTGTGCGCGTTCATCGAGAATCGCTACTTCCAGGTATTCGACAATCGGGACTATCGCTGGAGCAACGAGCTGGTAGTCAAAACCGCGTTCCTGGTCATCCTCTTCTCCGACACCTTCTATATCATGGACTCGGAGACGGCCATCGATACGGGCTATGCGGATCTGAGCATGATCGTCCGGCCCGACATGCGCCGGTATCAGCTGCTGGATCACCTGCTGGAATTCAAATACGTACCGCTGAAGGCGCTGAACATGAGCAGCGAGGAAATCAAATCAAAAAGCCGCGAGGAGTTGCGGACGCTGCCACAGGTCGAGGCCAAACTGGCAGAGGCATCGGAACAGCTGGCCCGCTACCGCGCCACGCTGGAGGCGGTCTACGGCGAAAAGTTGCGCCTGGCCACCTACGCGGTGGTGGCCCTCGGGCTTACGCGGCTGGTTTGGGAATGATTCGGTACGGAGCAAAATTATTCATGAAACTCCCCTACGGTATCGCCGATTTCCATAAGCTCATCACGCAAGGCTACTTCTACGCCGATCGCACGGATTGCATTGCGTCTCTGGAGCAGGCCGGCGACCATCTGCTGTTTCTGCGCCCGCGCCGGTTCGGCAAGAGTCTGGTGCTGTCGATGCTGGAAAATTATTATGACGTGGCAAAAAGCGATGAATTCGAACGGCTGTTCGGGCAGCTGGCGATCGGCCGGAATCCCACGCCGCGACGCAACCAGTACTTCGTCATGCGCTGGGATTTCTCCGCGGTGATGACCCAGGGGAATACCGAGGCCATCAAGCAGGCATTGCACGATCACATCAACGTTTGTGTGCAAGGTTTCCTTGGCCGCTACCGGGAACGCCTCCCCCAGGTGTCTTTCGTCAATCCCGATAATGCCCTCGCCTCTTTTCACGCCGTCGTCGACGCGGTGGGCCGGACGCCTTATAAGCTCTATTTGTTTATCGACGAATACGACAACTTCGCCAACGAGGTCATGGCCGCGCAACTGAATGGCGGACAGGACCGGTACGCAACCCTGGTTCACGGCGAAGGGATCCTCAAAACGGTATTCAAGACCATTAAATCCCTGGCCAGCGGTCAGGGTCTCGACAAGGTATTCATCATCGGCGTTTCTCCGGTAGTGATGAGCGACATCAGCAGCGGCTATAACGTGGCGCGCGATGTCTCCTTCCTTCCTAAATACCGTGATCTGTGCGGTTTTCACGAAAGCGAAGTGGCAAACACCCTGGAGAAAATCGGCGCGGAATGCAATTTACCCGAATCCCAGGTGCAGGAGGCCCTTTCCACCATGCGTACCTTTTACAATGGATACCGTTTCGGCTATGAAGATGGACCGCTTCTCTACAATCCCACCCTGGCGCTGTATTTTCTCCAGAACTACCAGGAAGAATGTACCTATCCACGGGAAATCCTGGACGATAATCTGGCCATGGATCGGAACCGTATCGAATACATTGCCTGTTTACCCCATGGTCAGGAATTGGTGGCCAAGGCCCTGGATGCCACCGAACCGCTTCTGATCGGACAACTGGCGAGGCGTTTCGGCGTGCATGACATGCTGACGGCCGCCAAGGATCGTGCTTTCCTGGCTTCCCTGATGTATTACCTGGGTATTTTGACCATCGACGGCAGGGACGGCATGGGGGATTTGGCGCTGCGTATCCCCAACCTGGTGATCCGGCGTCTGTATGTGGAACGCATCTGGGACGCTCTGTTACCGGGATATGAGGACCGGGAGACAGCGCACCGGGCCACCAGGCGCTTCTATGGCAGCGGCGACCTCGAACTCCTGTGCGATTTCATCGAAAATCGCTATTTCCAGGTGTTTGACAACCGAGATTACCGCTGGAGTAACGAACTGGTGGTAAAGACCGCGTTCCTGGTGATCCTCTTTTCCGACACCTTCTATATCATGGACTCGGAGACGGCCATCGACACAGGTTATGCCGATCTCAGCATGATCGTCCGACCCGACATGCGCCAGTATCAACTGCTGGATCACCTGCTGGAATTCAAATACGTACCGCTGAAAGCGCTGAACATGAGCAGCGAGGAAATCAAATCGAAAAGCCGCGAGGAATTGCGGGCGCTGCCGCAGGTCAAGGACAAATTGACCGAAGCCTCGGAACAGCTGGCCCGCTACCGCGCCATGCTGGAACAGACCTACGGCGAAAAGCTGCGTCTTACCACCCACGCGGTGGCGGCCCTCGGGCTTACGCGGTTGGTTTGGGAATGATTCGGCATGGATAATCCGAATCGGTAGTGTTTTAACTTCGTTGTTTCTAATGTACTGAGCACCTTGAAAGATCCTATATTGACAGAGAGGTACCCATCATTGATGGGCACGTGGCGCTTAGTGCATCCGATCAAGCCGTCGTGGCCTGAAAACTTCCGTGGCATAACCGAACCTTGAAATCACCCTGATCGGCGCTTGCTTTGCCCATCCTACGGGCTGTTGCCAACGCTTAACTCAATGGCATTGGAGGAATTCTTGCCCGTAGCTGGTCCGCAGTTGGCGATGCACTCGTAGTTGATCAAGTCCTTGATGTCGTTGTGAAACAGGGTCAGGCCTGCGGACAGACGGTCCGTATCGCAGCGCTCCCCAGCTCGATGTCAGTCACCAAGTGGAAACGACCTGGTAGCGCTCGCACAGATCCGCGTAAAGCTCCACCAGCTGCCTCACCGTGGCCTCGCCGGCCTGCCAGTATTCCTTGCGGACCGCCTCCAGCATGCGCTCGGCGATCTAGGCCAGGGCCTGGGGATTGCTGGATTCGAGCCAGTTGCGCACCCCCAGCTCCAGGCTGTCGTTCACATAGACACCGACGAAGCCCTGCCATTGGTCGTCCCGCACTACCTCCGGCTTCATACGACCGATGCGATCCGCCGAAAGCGTCGTCCAAACGGTGTAGGTGTGAATCGGCCCAGAACCGGAACGGATGGAAACCAGCGAGGGCGGGTATGGCGATCACCTTCCAGCTCCGTCGCATCCTTCCCTCGAACATTGTCCCGGTTGTTGCTGCCGCTACGGGGGGACGCAAATTTCGGACGCGGGAGGTCGAGGTCGTCGGCGTCTCGGTGGACTCCCATTACACGCACAACGCCTGGCGCAACACGCCCGTCGAGCGCGGCGGTATCGGTCCGGTTCGCTACCCGCTAGTGGCCGACCTAACGCACGGTATCTGTAGGTCTTACGGCGTGGAAACGCCGGCGGGCGATGTTGCACTGCGTGGCTCTTTCCTCATCGACCGTTCCGGCGTGGTCCGACACCAGGTGGTCAACGACTTGCCGCTCGGACGGGATATCGACGAGATGCTGCGCATGGTGGACGCCCTGCAGTTCCACGAGACTCATGGTGACGTCTGTCCCGCGGGCTGGCGCACGGGCCAGTCCGGAATGAAGGACACGAGTGAAGGTGTGTCCCGTTATCTGGCTGAGCATGCCGCAGCGCTCTGAAGAGAGACTCTAATGCCTACAGCAGCGGAGGCGCCCTTGGCATGCCGTCTTCCAATCTTCTAATTCGTTAAATAGGCCTCTATAGATGCCTGATCGACTTGCGTGAGCAACCGCCCCTCAGGGCACAAGTCAACAACGAGGAGACGTCCATCATGAAGCGCAGGCTGCTTCCGCTTCTACTCGCCCTGATCGCAGGGACCACGACCTTTTCCGGAACGGCCGATGTTCGGGTCGATGAGCTCAACCTCTATTCGTACCGTCAGCCCTTCCTGATCCAGCCTCTGATGGATGCGTTCACGGAAGAGACAGGCACCAAGGTCAACCTTGTCTATGCCAAGCAAGGCATGCTGGAACGCATCAAGGCGGAAGGGCCAAATACACCGGCTGATCTGGTGCTCACGGTCGATATCGGGCGCTTGAACGATATGCCGGAATAAAGTTCGCGTTCCGTCGCAGCAAGGCTAGTGAGCAGATCCAGCGGTATGGATCTGGGAACTTGTCGGAAATATTACCCTTACTGTTACCCCCATTTAAGGGTAATTACCCTCTCTTTCTCCAGCTGGCTCCGGGGCCTCGCCCTCGGCACTCCACGACTCCCGCCGATTGCTGTTCCCGCAGTACCCGCCGCACCATATCCCGGCTGACACCGGGGCAGGTGTGCTCCAGCTCCTTCAAGGTGAAGCTTCCGGCTGCCCTAGCCGCCAGTTGCTCGATTCCCCTGAGCACCTGCTCGCGCTTGGCTCCCCGCGGCTCCCTGATTTTCCCCACCCGTTCGGCGAATTCTCGATAGGCCGCTTTCATAATCGACAACACGAAGTTTATGTAGGGCCAAGGGTCGTTTTCGCCCTCGTGCCAACCCTTGGAGCTCCGCTCCAGGGTCTCGTAATAGCGTTCCTTGTTCTGCTCTACCAACCGCTCCAGGCTCACGAAGCGGCCCACGTCATAGCCAAGCCGGTAGCTCTGCAGCAACCACAGTAGGCGCGATACCCGTCCGTTACCATCGCGGAAGGGGTGGATGCACAGAAAATCCAGGTTGAAAGCGGCCAGCGTGATTAAGGGATGCACCCAGGCCTCGTCAAGACAGCGCTGCCAATCAGCCAGGAGCAGCACCATGCGCTCAGGAGTCTCTGCGGCCGGCACCGTCCGAAAACGGACCCGCTCCCGGCCGTCCGGATAGCGTTCGAGGATGTCGGCGTCCTTCTCCTTGTAGTGCCCGGCATCCCAAATCTCCCCGCGAGCCATTGTGTGCAGGCGCTTGATCGTAACCTCGTCCAGAGGAATCCTCTCCGCCTCCTCGTGAATCCAGGTCAAGGTATCACGATAGCCGCGGACCTCTTCCTCGTCCCGGTCCCGGAACAAGGGTTTGGTTACCGTCCAGAGCTCGCGCAGCCGCTCCGGCGCCACCGACACCCCTTCGATGCGGTTGGATGAGATCGCACTCTCGATCAGGGCGTGTGCCCGTAGTACCTCCAATCGCTGGGGCGACTGGCGGGTGTACAGAGTCTGCATGCCCCGAAATTCACCCAGGTCGGCGAGATACCAGGCCGCGGATGGGTGAACAGGTACGGTGGCCGAGGCGAATAGGCGGAGGCTGGTCATATGGCCGTTCCGATTTCCCGGAGAGCTGCTTTTGGGATGCAAGCAAGGTTCTGAATCAGGAGTGGTTTCTGGAATGGATGTGAGACCTGCCTTGCCGTGGGATAGGTTGGGGTATCAGGATTGTTTGGCAATGGTTCCGTCTGTGGGGATGTTCTTGAAGTCGATCTAACACGTCTGCACGTATGGAACGGAAACTTTGCCCACAACTTAGTCAGCACCAGTAAATAAGGCGGATTTGAAGGGAGCGACGATGGTTAGGCTGTCAATACGTTGACCGTGTTGTTGTGTTTCTACATCTCGGCTACGAACTCCTAAATCTCTTCAACACTTCCAGGATTGGGGCAGCGGTTTCTCCTTCAGGGATATAAGGCTCGTCTATGCCTTGCAATGCTCCACACACCGGATCGTCCAACCCGATCTTCCAGGCTGGTACTATTCGCAGGCGGCGTTTCTCGATACTCAAATTACCTCCGATAGGCACCGGATAACCAGATCCCATCAGACCAGGCAAGAGCCGATACCTTCCGCTTTTTCGGTAGAGCTCCAAAAACCGGCTCAAATTGGTGTCGTCGGCTGATGCCATGTCGTTCAGACGAAACACGATCACCATCTGCTGACCTGGACCAAAACGCTCAGACTCCAAGTGTTTTTCATTGACGCCGATAGCTACGCGGTAATGTGCCGGATTTCTGCGATCGATTCCCTGTATGAGGGTGACGCCAATCCGTTCGTTCCGGTCGATGTTCCCCAACTGCTTCATCCATCCTCGGAAGATCTTTACACCGGCATCGGCATCCTTGAAGAGAAGTACAAGTTCCGGTATGCGAGGATCGCCCGGTAACAACATGAACCCCGTTCCGCACCAACCCGCGCGATCCCACATTTCTTGATCGATGGGCGACAGCACCTGTAAGTCACTATGTTTCAGCCTGCTCGAATCAAAAATGTCCGCAGGACGTTGACTATGCTTGATGCTCGGGGGCGGCGTGTCCCCCTCGGGCTTCACGTCGCGGTCGGGAATCCAAGGAATCGACCGGGTAAGCTCGATGCGCTCGGTCAGGGTGTCATCCAGCCAGTCCGCCACATGATACCGTGGTGAACTGCCAAGCACATTTGACAGCGATTGTGGCGATTGGGCGCATAGTGAGGCACGGTCCTGGGCGCGATGGTCTCTGAAAAGCTGCTCCAGCGATCCGTCGGAAAATGTTGTATGAAGTAGCTTAATCGTAGCTGCTAGCAGTTCGGACAATGCGTCTTGGTAGCGGGAATGTTGAACGATTTCGTGCACTGCGAGCGTTGGGTGTGTAATAAGTATTCGACGTTCACCGCAATCGTCTTCGTCCACGCGCAGTCCTAGCGGCGCTTGGGCATATTCCGATGGCTTAACGTGGATTTTAAGGAAAGGTTTTGAGCAATATACACGCTCCATAATCATAGCCGTTGACAGGAAGGATTCGAGGAAACTCAGAATGGCCTCGGCCAGGAAAATGGAGAGATTGTTATTTGCTGCTGACAATTCGATCTGACAGCCAAGGATGTTGGTGTGCATCTTGACGACGGATCCCAAGTGCCATTCGGCCTCATCGGATACATCACTCGCCGCGGGCTGAACCAACCACAATGAGAAGAATCGCTGAAGATCCTCATCACCGAGTCCATATTCAGACCGAACTTGGTCTTCATGGCCCAGCGAAAACAAGGCCGCTGCCCGTGCCATGAACAAGGACAAGCGGTCCATGAGGCCGGGCATGTGATCCAGGGCCGGCCAATCCGAAAATCGGGTACGCAATACCAGGATACCCAAGACCGCGTCCATCAGCTCATATTCGGATTCCAGTGCTTGTCGGTCGCCTTCATCCAAGTCCAGGGTTCCGGCAATCATCCAAAGTTGTTCGATCCAAACCAGCACGCAAGGAGCGCGGCCAATCTGCAGCTCGACCCAGATGAGCTTCCGTAGCAACGGTAGTGATTGCGGTGAGATCTGCCCGTCTTTGACGAACCCTGAAAGCACTCGATCCAAGGCAATGATCAAGTTGGCACGCGCCGCCCACAACAGGCCTGCCGCTTCGTACCCCAGCGCGGTACCAACGACTGCACGAAGGAACTTTCCCTCGGTCTCTTCCTGGGCCAACAGGCTCTGGGCCTTGGCGAGCTGATCGATGGCAGCGTAAGGTTTACCAGCCTCGAGTTTCTGAAACCCACAGGTCAGCCGCATTTCTCCTTGGGCGGCGCGGGAAGCTCGTTTTTCCTGGAGTTGAATGACGTTCTCCACCAACTCGTCATAGGCATCATCGTCATTCGCTACTTTGCCGAGTTCCAGGATGATTTTGGTAACAGTTTCCATCGGGTAATCGAGACGATGCTCGGCTTCCCCGATTATCGCTCGCAGGCGCCCTAGAATTTCGCGCAATTCTCCTTTCTCCATGCAGGCCGTATGCAAGTCTAGAAAGGACAATTGCGTTCGCGCCCAGAGTGCACTCGTTAGTGCACTTGGGTTCATCGCATGTCGGAGCAGGGCGTTTTGCAACCGGGTCGTACGATCGGACCAATGGCTGTCACTGCTTCTATGAGGTTCTGCGCGTAGCCAGGAATGCCCGACCAACCAGAGGTTCACCAATTTTTCCAACTCCCAGACGGTACCCGTTTCCAGTACCAGGGGTTCTGCAATACCGTACAGGTGATCCACCTCATCGAAATCGTCGAACCACCAGTTCGCCGTCCATGCTTTGTGGTAAAGAACGCGGAAGAGTTGCCGATCCCCATGCCCCTTCCTCGCAATACGTTCCGCACGCGCGAATCGTCCGTCTATCTCCTCTCTCGGACGACCAAGACCGCGGGCCAGCAACGCCGTTTGCAGGCAGTCCTCCGCAAGTTGATAATCCAAGTCTGGGTATTGGGTGGGATCGGCGATCTTGCGATCGAGGTTATCCAATTCGAGCAAACGCTCGGCGTCCATAGGACCTGGCAAACTGTGCGATTGGGCCGGCGGTTGCTCCAGGTCCAGCGTCTGAACCACCAGGTCCCAGCGGGAATTCCGAACTACCTTGTCGACGATCCAAGAACGGTCAAGGAGACGAACCGGAATTTTCCACTCTTTGCTCAACTTATCCTCTATGTCCGCTCGGTTCCGATCCGACACTGCCTGGTTGGTGATGAAATAGATACGGGCATAACCGCGCTCGGTCTGAGCAATCTTCCGCACATCATCGGCGATTTTGGGACGCCAATCTTTTTTGGCACTGAAAGCGAATGCCCAGCGTTCCCGAGCGGCTCGGTCCGGTTCTCCGACGTACCATCGCTCTGCGACACGTTCGGCCACCGGATAGGTCTCGGAATCCACTTTACTATCGCCACCTCCGATGGGTCCGGTCTGAGGGATCAGATTCGGGCAGATTTCCTTCTGGGCTAACTGGCGGCAGAAATTCTCGAAAAGGTACTCCTCCTTTCGTTGAGTCAGTGTGTCCAAGTGGAACTCCAGGCGATCTCGGCTTATGCCTGGTTTTTCCGCCAACACAGTGTCAGGAAACAATTCTGGACGGCGTGCGCGCATGAAATCGCTAGGCGTGAATGGAGGAGGCGTTTCGGATGACATGGTTTCTATCTATCCCGTTTCTGCAGACTGTGTGCACCGTATCTCAGCACACCTTGATCCTTAACTTCTACGGTGAAATTCGTCACCAATAACACTCTTTGAAGACCTGTTTCGGGAGATTCCGGTGACAGCATATAACCTCCTATCAGGCACTTGGACGGATCGGACGAGGGGGCCAAGCCCGAAGCGACTTGCTCGATCATCGTTTCACGTCGAGAGGTCAGTCGATCCTGATCCCTTTCGGGCCAGATCGGACATGTAACACTGCGCGAATTGCCGCACGTTCACAATGGATGCCCTGATCAACGTTCGGGCCTCTTTGAAATCTCCATCCCCGGTGATGAGAACGTCCGCGCCCCCGGATACGGCGCAGATCAGAAACTTCGCATCCTTACGGTCCCGCGGAAACGCGATCTCGACCTGCGGCGTGATTATCCGGGTACGGTAGCCGATTAGCTCCACCCACCAAGCGATAGTTGCGGATTCGAGTCCGAACTTTGGCCGCTTCATGACCTCGACGTATTCCTCGAGGATCTCGGCGGTGACGAGCCAATCGAGTCCGGGCTGAGCAACGCACCACAACAGCACCTGCTCGGGCAACCGGTCGCGAATCGCGGCGGACACCAGCACGCTGGTGTCAATCACAACCCTCACCGGCCACTCCGATAGTCGTCGATCTCCTTGGTGATATCTTCGTCAGTGATCGATCGAGACTGAGGCAAGCTCCGAATGTGCCTGAAAAGTGCATGCCAGCTTTCCACTTCTCCGGCCTCGGGGCTCTGATCGACGACCAATACCTCAACCCGAGCCCCCGCGCGAAATGGAAGGTGCTCCAAGACGACTCGACCGGACGGATCTACTTCGACGTAGGTTTTGTACGCATTCATCGTAATTCCTCAGAAATCCGTAAATCCGGCTCATTCTGACCGTTACGGGGCAGAAAAGGGACCAAGCTCAGTCAATTTCAGATGCTCCGGTTAAAAAAGTCGCCTAACACACGGATCAAGCAGACCACCTATTCCGCATTGAGCCTGCGGCTCATCTCAGCGCCGGGCAGACATAGTAGGCATTCGCTTATGTGATAAGCCGGTCGCGCCAGTATCCCGGACGTCTCGAATGGTGAGTGAAGGCGATCATGAGAAACCCGGAGCCATGTTCACGAACGATTACAGAGAAGGGAAACCGTTTGAGTAGAAGACGTTTCGCTCCCGTTTTCCAGCGGTGCCTGGGACGGATGCAAGGGGAACGAGCTTGTCTTCCAGTAGATCGAGCACCGCGTCAACTGCCTGTTGGAACGCTACGCCGAGTCCGGGATGTTGGCGTTCGTACCAGGATGCAGCTTCGGCTGCCTCATCGGCGGCGGCCTCGAGAACTCTGACCGATCGCATCAAACACCGGCCATGCGGGTGCGCATCCGGCGGCGCAGCTCCTCCCGGTCGATCAGCTTGGCGTCCCGTCGTCTACTTGGTGCAGACGCCGCAGGATCTCCGTCTCCCAGGCTTGTGCGACACCGGAGTCGGGAGCTCCGTCGAGGCTGGCCAGGAGATCCTGTGCGAGCTCTGCCCTGTCGCTCTCCGAGAGATCGAAGGCTTTAGCTCGCAGGCTGTCGATAGCCGGATTCCCCATGGATATCCTCCGGTCCAAGGCAGTAGTTGTCGGCTCGAAGCATACCGCACATAACCAGGTGTTTCACCCGCTTGACATACTCCGACAATCAAACAACACTGAGAATAGTTTGCGTTTGCATCAACATATCCTTTAATATAGTCTCCGACTTTTCCAGTGCCTCATCGAGAATCCGGAGCCCTTCCCATGAGCCAGTATATCCACCATGTCCCGGGACGTATTCGCGTGCGGTCCAAGGCATTTCGCTGCCACTCCGAGAGGGCAAGGGCCGCTGAGAGCAGGCTGCTCGCCTTGACGGGCGTGCGTCAGGTCCGACTGAATCCCCATGCCGCGAGTATCACCGTACACTATGACCCAGTGCTGCTCAGGCAATCGGACCTTCTTTCCGTATTGGAACAATCCGGCTGTCTTGGAGCCGCCAGCCGTAGCGACGAGGTTTCCCGCAAGGCCGGCGAGCTGTTCGGCAAGGCACTGGTCGGGGCGGTCGTGCAAAAGGCCGTCGAACAATCCGCACGTACCCTCGTGGGCGCGTTCATCTGAGGCGCCGTCTGTGCCCGCAGACAACGATGCGAAGCCTTTCCCGCTGAGCATGGCAGACGAAGGCGCGCCGGTGCGCATTCACACGGTGCGCGCAGGGCGGAGTCTGGCCCAACGGCTTACCGATCTCGGGCTGAACCTTGGTGGCGAGATTCGTATCGTCCAGCGGCAGGGGGCGGGACTCCTGGTTGCTCGGGGCGAGGGCCGTATTGCAGTGGGGGCCGGCATGGCCGCCAAGATCCTGGTGATCCCCGTTTAGGCGGAAACTCCGCCTGGCTTCGATGTCGGGCCAAGTCCAATGCCATTAAGTTAAGAGGCTGTCTAAAAACCAACACATTGATTTTCGGCTGGCTCCCCACGCTCCAGCGTGGGAGCAGACCTGGTCCCGACGGAGGAGGGATCTTGACGCTCCAGCGTCGATATGGCATTGGGGCCAAGTCTGCGCCCGGCAGTATGGAGCCCAGTAAAACCTGTTGCAACTGAAAGAGAGAGTCATGAGCACGACCCTGAGAAACCTCTCGGTGGGAGACCGGGGACAGGTCGCCGGTTACGAAGAAGGCGGTAGGGCCTACCGCAAGAAGCTGCTGTCGATGGGACTGACGCCGGGGACTGAGCTCGAAGTAGTCCGCGTCGCTCCGATGGGAGATCCGGTAGAAATCAGGGTGCGCGGCACCTCGGTCAGCTTGCGCAAGGGTGAGGCAGAGACGCTGCAAGTGGAGAAGAAGGCATGAGCGGAACCTACACCATCGGCGTCGTCGGTAATCCGAATTGCGGCAAAACGACCCTATTCAACACCCTGACCGGGGCGAAACAGCGCGTGGGCAATTGGCCCGGCGTCACCGTGGAACGTAAGATTGGCCAGTTCCGCTTCGAAGAGACGGATTTCGAGTTGGTCGATCTGCCTGGCACCTATTCGCTGGATGTCACCGACCGGGAGGTGTCGCTGGACGAGCAGATCGCGCGCGACTATGTCCATGCGCGCGAGGCGGACCTGATCGTCAACATCCTTGATGCCTCGAATCTGGAGCGTAATCTCTATCTCACGACCCAGCTGGTCGAGATGCGGGTTCCCCTGCTCGTCGTCCTCAATATGGTCGACGTCGCTGAAGAGAAAGGGAGGCGCGTCAACGCGACCGGGCTAGCCAACCGTTTGGGCTGCCCGGTGCTGCCGGCGGTCGCCTCGCGGGGTAACGGGATCGAGGCGCTCAAGCGGGCTTTGCTCGAGGCCGTCGAACAGAAACCGGTACCGACGGTCGAGATCCGTTACGACACCGTCCTGGAAGACGCCATTACAGGTCTGGTGCCAAAGCTTTCATTGGTCGCCGAGCGCAACGGCGACTCTCCGCGCTGGCTGGCCGCGCGTCTGCTCGAGGGCGACGACCTGGCGCGCGAGCTGGTCGGGGATGCGGTGTCGGAGACGGAGCTCAAAGCTATCGCTGGCGATTTGGCCGAAGAGATCGACATCTTGCTCGCGGACGCCCGCTATGGCCTAGCCCATGCCCTGGCCCGGGACGTGATCGAACAGAAGAGCAAAGCCTCTACGAACCGCTCCGACCGCATCGACCGGGTGATGCTCAACCGGGTGCTTGGCATACCCATCTTTCTGCTAGCCATGTACCTGATGTTCATGCTCACCATCAACATCGGCGGCGCCTTCATCGACTTCTTCGACATCCTTGCCGGTACGCTGTTCGTGGATGGCTTCGCGGAGGTCCTGGGTAGACTCGGCTCTCCCGAGTGGCTGACCGTGGGACTGGCCAGCGGTATCGGGGGGGGAATCCAGGTCGTGGCCACCTTCATCCCGGTCATCGCGGCCCTCTTCCTGTTCCTCTCCTTTCTCGAAGACTCCGGATACATGGCACGCGCTGCCTTTGTCATGGACCGCTTCATGCGTGCCATCGGGCTGCCTGGCAAGTCCTTCGTGCCATTGATCGTGGGTTTTGGGTGCAATGTGCCCGCGATCATGGCAACCCGCACCCTGGAGAACCAGCGCGATAGGATTCTTACGGTGCTGATGGCCCCCTTCATGTCCTGCGGTGCCCGTCTTCCCGTCTATGCCCTGTTCGCCGCCGCCTTTTTTCCCGTCGGTGGCCAGAATGTCGTGTTTGGCCTGTACTTGATCGGAATCGCGGCAGCCGTGGTGACCGGGCTCATCATGAAGACCACCCTGCTGCAGGGCGAGAGCACACCCTTCGTCATGGAGCTCCCGCCCTATCACTTGCCGACTTTCAAGGGCGTGCTGATCCGTACCTGGGACCGAACCAAGAGCTTCATGTTCCGCGCCGGTAAGGTCATCGTGCCCATGGTATTGGTGCTCAACGTGCTGAACAGCGTGGGAACCGATGGCAGCATCGGCAACGAGGACAGCGACAGGTCGCTACTCGCCGAGATCGGCCGCACCATCGCGCCCGCCTTCTCCCCGCTGGGGCTCGACGAGGAGAACTGGCCCGCGGCCGTCGGCATCTTCACCGGTGTGTTAGCGAAGGAGGCCGTGGTCGGAACCCTAGATGCCACCTACTCCGCACTCGCTGCCGCGGAGGCGGACGAAGTCGAGGAAGAAACCCCTTACTCCCTGGGGGGCGGAATTTCCGAAGCCTTGGCTAGCATCCCCGCGAACCTTGGCGATGCGCTCGGCACCTGGGCCGATCCCCTCGGCTTAGGGATAGGGGATGTGAGCGACCAAGCAGCCGCAGCAGAGGCACAGGAGGTGACCACCGGGACCTTCGGCGCCATGGCGGCGCGTTTCGATGGCGCCGCCGGGGCATTCGCCTACCTGCTCTTCATCCTGCTGTACTTCCCTTGCGTGGCGGCAATCGCTGCGGTCTACCGCGAGACCACGCCGGGGTGGACGCTCTTCGTTGCCGCCTGGACCACGGGTCTGGGCTATATGCTGGCGACCCTTTTCTACCAGGCCGCGATCTTTTCGCGCCACCCTGGGATCTCCCTGGCATGGATCGGCGGCATGGGAGCAATTTTCACCTTTGTCGTGCTGGTGATGCGCTATCGCGTGCAGCGTGACCCGGCAACGACTGCGCTGGCCGCACATGAGGCTGCCTGATCGGGCGACAAGGAGGACCTCGATGATTCTGTCCGAGCTGACCGCCTACCTCGCCGAGCGGAAGCGCGCCTCGTTGATTGACTTGTCTCACCGCTTCGGATCCGATCCAGAGGCGCTACGCGGCATGCTCGCAATCCTGGAGCGCAAGGGCCGTGCTCGCCGACTGCCCGCGGGAACCACCTGCAGCGGCTGCAGCAAATGCGACCCGGCATCCATTGAGATTTACGAATGGGTGAAGAGCACCCCGCGTTAAGCTGGGCTGCGTTGAAGATGCCCGTCCTCGGGCGGCGATCGAACCGAGATATCGACTCGGTCGTCACCCACAATCCGCGTCCCGTTGACCATTATAAAAGGCTGCTTGCCGAGGTACCGGGCATCGCGCACCTGACGGTCGAGATCAATCACTGTCAAGGCACGGCATGCCAGGCGTCTTCCATGGTTTGAAGAATCGCCCGGGCTCTGAGGCGGTTCTGGTCATCGGTGTCCATCGCGAGGAGCTTGCCTTCGGCGACAAGGTCGCGGACGACCTCGATCCGTCGTTGGCAGATCTGTTGTGCATTCCCGAGGGGCTTTCCGGCCAGCGCCCCAGACAAGACCAACTCTTTTATTGGGTGATTCGTTCGGTAATCGAGTATTGGAAACGAGGTGTAACGGCTCGCCAACATAATCGGACAGGCTTGCAAACTCGGTGAGATTTATAGGCGCCCACCCGGCGTAAGCCATGGGGAGTGCGGGACGGTTCACCGATATTTGGATATGCTTAGCATTCGATCTCACGACCGGGGAGGATTTGTTTTGGAGCTGATTAAAACGCTGATCGGGGACCTGAACGGTCTCGTGTGGGGACCGCCCATGCTGGTCCTGATCCTGGGTACCGGGTTCTTTCTGATGGTGGGCCTGCGGGCCATGCCGTTGCGGCGGCTGGGATACGGATTTCGGATGCTGTGGACGGGGCGCAGGCAGCAGGGCAAAGGCGATATCACACCCTTCAATGCCCTGATGACCTCGCTGTCGGCGACCATAGGCACCGGCAACATCGCCGGCGTCGGCACGGCGATCGCCATCGGTGGTCCGGGGGCCCTGTTCTGGATGTGGTGTACGGCATTGGTGGGCATGGCGACCAAATACGCCGAGGCGGTGCTGGCCGTGAAGTACCGCGAGGTCGACGCGAAAGGGAATCACGTCGGCGGGCCCATGTACTACATCAAGAATGGTTTGGGGAGGCGTTGGATCTGGTTGGGCGGCGTCTTTGCCGTCTTCGGCGCCCTGGCGGGATTCGGCATCGGCAACGGGGTGCAGGCGAATTCGGTCGCCGACGCCTTGGAAACCAAGTTCCACATCGACTACTGGATCACCGGTGTGGTCATGGCCGTGCTGGTGGGGCTGGTGCTGATCGGGGGTATCCGCTGGATAGCCCGGGTGGCTGGTAAGCTGGTCCCCTTCATGGCCGTCGCCTATGTCCTCGGCGGCCTGACGGTGCTGGTGATCAATAGCGCCGAGATCCCCGCCGCCTTGGCATTGATCTTTTCCTATGCCTTTACCCCCAGCGCCGAGCTTGGCGGCTTTGCGGGGGCAACCGTGATGCTTGCCATTCGCTTCGGGGTTGCGCGGGGTATCTTCTCCAACGAGGCCGGGCTGGGTAGTGCCCCCATCGCGCATGCAGCGGCCAAGACGGACAACCCGGTGCGCCAGGGCGCTGTGGCGATGCTGGGGACCTTCATCGACACCCTGATCATATGCACCATAACCGGGCTCGTGATCGTGACCTCGGGTCAGTGGAAGGTCGAGAATCCCGAGTACCTGGAATGTGTCGGCAAGGGAGGGGAAATGACGCAGGAGGTCAGCGCGTCCTGGGGCATCGGGCAGACAAAAAATACCTGCGCACTCGCATCGGAAGGGGAAGCGGTGACGTTCGACAAGGTCCAGACCGGTGCCAGCTTGTCGGCTGCGGCCTTTTCCAGCGAGCTGCCCGGCATCGGGGGTTATATCGTGACCTTGGGGCTGGCCCTGTTTGCCTTTACCACCGTCCTGGGATGGAGCGTCTACGGCGAGCGCTGCGTGGAATATCTGTTCGGCATCCACGCCATCGTGCCGTTCCGGGTGCTCTGGGTACTCGCGATCCCCTTCGGGGCAACCGTCAGCCTGGATTTCATGTGGCTTGTCGCAGATACCCTGAATGCCTTGATGGCCGTGCCGAATCTGATTGCGCTGCTCTTGCTGAGTCCCGTGGTGTTCAAGATAACGCGGGATTATTTCCAGGCGGCGGGTAAGGTCTGAAGCAATCCTGAATTATTCGGCGTTGTCTGATCCCGAAAGCACAGCGACAGGACCGAACATGCCGTAACCCGACATGTCAAACCTGTCCCGACGCAGGAGGGATCTTTGTCCCACAACCAACGCCGGATAATTCAGGACGGTAGTGGTAAATTCTCAAGTGGAGATTTTTTGATCCCCTCTCCCCGACCCCTCTCCCGGCGGGAGAGGGGCTTTTGCGACACCCTCGGAGGGAGAGGGAGTACAGTGTGTGGCGTGCCCAATATACTGCGAGTGGCGCTGTTTCCATTCAGGCCTTAACCACTACCCAGCTTCTCAATCCGACTTGGAGCCACTCATGCACTGGGGGGAATCGGGTGCGACTCCTCCCTTCTCGAACCACTCCTGCGGCGTCCAGGTATGCAGGGCGAGGGCATGCAGACCGCTTTCGAATTCCCCTTTAAGCGCCTTATTCACCAACCGATGGCGCACCACCAAGCTGTGCTCGGCGAAGGATTCACTGACCGCCACTACCTTGAAATGCGACTCGGCCCCCGCGGGCACATTGTGCATGTGGCTCTCGTCCGTTACCTCCAGGTGAGTCGGGGACAGCGTGGATTGCAGCTGTTCTTGGATACGTTCTCTACGGTTCATGGGCCCCTACTCGGATTTTTGGTAGTGGTAATTTTCAAGTGGTAAAGTGAGTCATTTGCATGATGGAATGACTCCACAGCTACGCACAGAATTCAAGGTTCCCTGTACTCGGCAACAACAAGATTAAAACACTATCCATAATATTGTGTTTCCGAACCGGTTCCCGTCATTGTCTTTCTCACCGAGCCGATTGCGTTTCAGCTTCGCGCTTCCGATCGTATGCGCCGTTTTGCTCGTCGTAGGTTGCGAAGGTCTGCAACGCAATGAGGTACGGACACCCCTTTTCCTCGTGCTCGAAGAGCCGCTCATAATCCCGCCGCATCAGGCGCACGCGAAATTCCAACGTGGCCGTAAGGTACAAGGCGTAAATCGTTATGATCCCTGGTGCGAGCTCGAGACCGACGAGGTCTCGGAGCAGCCCCGGCGCATCGAGCCCGGGCGCTTCCTGGTGGGTCGGATCGAGCAGGCATTCATCCGGGATTACAACACGCGGATGCCGGCGGGAATAGGAGGCTTTGGTTGCGATGACCTCCTATTCCAGGAGACCACCCTCCGGATGGACCGTGGGACTTCGCCCCAGATCAGGTACTTGCGCTGTTTCGCCCCTTACGCCCATTGTCGATTCGGTCCGCCGTTGGCGCCGCAACAGATGCAATGGGTGTTGGGTTCCGGACTGCTTCTCACGCCAGAGGAGGCCGTGAGAAAGGCCAAGTTGCCCCGTTAGTTTTCCGCCACCCTGATGCAGGTCCCCGCGCTACATCTGAGGAAAAGATTGCCTCCGTTTTCGCACCGGACTCGGTGCAGCTCGAACTTGGGATGCGTATATTCGAGGGTAGTCCTGCCACCCAAGGGTTCACACCCGTGGGTCCTTGCATACTGCTCGGCGTAGTAGGCCCAAGCGCCCGCTTTCCTCGCATAATCCAGGGCGGATATGCCGGTCGGGCCTACTGCTGATAGGGTGCTTGGTGGAGTGCTCCGTGTAATGTGGCGCGGCGTCGATAGGGCACGATCTTCGATCGGCGCAGCCCTGCTCGAGACCCCAACTGGTGGAACGGCGGTCATAGCCCCATCGTTGATACCCCCCACCCCGCTTGGTATAGCGGTAGTCATGGCGCTGTCGGTGGTGCTCGGGGTAATGGAGTACAGCATCGATAAGGCCCGATCTTCGACCGGCGCGACCCCGCCGCGGCTACTTCTACTTGGTACAGCGGCGGCCATGGCCCTGTCAGTAGTGCCCGGGGTAATGGGGCGCGGCGCCGATAGGGCTTGATCTTCGATCGGCGCGACCCCGCCGCGGCTACTTCTACTTGGTACAGCGGCGGCCATGGCCCTGTCGGTGGTGCTCGGGGTAATGGGGCGCGGCGTCGATAGGGCTCGATCTTCGACCGGCGCGACCCCGCCGCGGCTACTTGGTGCAACGGCGGCCATGGCCCTGTCGGTGGCGCTCGGGGTAATGGGGCGCGGCACCGATAGGGCTTGATCTTCGATCGGCGCGGCCTGGCCGCGGGTACTTGGTACAGCGGCGGTCATGGCCCTGTCGGTGGTGCCCGATGTAATAGGGGGCGGCGCCGATGGGGCTTGATCTTCGATCGGCGCGACCCGGCCGCGGCTACTTGGTACAGCGGCGGTCATGGCCCTGTCGGTGGTGCCCGATGTAATAGGGGGCGGCGCCGATAGGGCTCGATCTTCGACCGGCGCGGCCTGGCCGCGGGTACTTGGTACAGCGGCGGTCATGGCCCTGTCGTCGGTACTCGAGGCCGCAATTGGTGCCGCGGCGGTTTTTTCCGGCGGGGACGCCGCTGCGGTATCGGTCTCCCTGCCCGCTATCGCGCCGAAGGTATCTTCCGTGTCCTCGCCTTTGGAGACCACATCCTTGGTTGGTAAGGGCCGCATGGCCGCGGCAATGCGCCAGCGGTTCTCCTCCCACGACCGTCGTAACGCGTTAAGAGAAAGATCCAATTCATTTCTGTAGCTATCCGTAACATCGATTCTGAGCACTGACTTTTGTCCCTTGGCCGTTATTTTGTCGGCCACCATGGTGGCGGCGACAACCACATCGACACCCGCTCGGCGTTGGTTGAAATCCGTTTTCACCTCTACCGCAGCCGTCGAGACCGGCTCACCTGCGATTGCCATTGCCGTGGTGGTACTCAGCGGACGTCTGACCAGGAGCTTATCGCCCGAGGCGTCGGCGATCTTCCAACCCTTGGTTACCGCCGATCCCATCGCGAGGGATTTCGCCTGCTGTACCTCGGCATCGGCGAGGAAGACCCATGGCCGGTTCCCCCTGAGGTCCACGAGGTCAGGTAGCTTGGTGGTGCCGCAGCCGCTGACGAACATGACGACCGCCACGAGCACCGGTAGCGGATAGAAGCAACGCCTGCTCACAACCTCCCTCCGAAAACCCACTATAATCGCTCCGCGTCAACCGCTCCCCGTCGCGGGGCCGTCGGCGTCGAGATCCAAGGCCAGATACGGATGCACGGGGCCGTTTGGAACCATCTGCGACCCCATGGTTTTGGAGCCGATGCGCGGATTCGAACCGCGGACCTACGCATTACGAATGCGTTGCTCTACCGGCTGAGCTACATCGGCATGGGTGAACATTTAATTATATGCAAACGACAAAACACCCTCAAGCTACCGGCGGTGACAGCCCAATGAAGGCGACGACCAGGTGCCGAAAGATCGGCACCTGCGGTGATGATACCCGCTGATCTCGAGCCGGTCCTACTCTGCGTAGGCGGGCATGACCCCAGCGGCGGAGCGGGCATTCAGGCCGATGCGGAGGCCGCGCGGGCGGTCGGGGTCCATACCTGCAGCGTCATTAGCTGCCTGACCGATCAGGACACCTGCGGCGGCGTCCGCCTGTGGCCCCAGGGGCCCCGGATGATCGAGGACCAATGCCGCCGGGTGCTCGCCGACAGCCGTGTCGGCGCCCTCAAAATCGGCCTGCTCGGCAGCGCGCGGACCGTCCGGGTCCTCTGCGAGCTCACTACCGGGCATCCGCAGCTACCCTTGATCCTGGACCCGGTGCTCGCCTCCGGCAAAGGGCGGTGGGTCGCAGACACCGCCCTGGTCAACCAGCTGCGCAACCAGCTGCTCGGACGCTGCGCCCTGGTGACGCCGAACCTCCCGGAGGCCCGGATCCTGAGCAGCTTCAAGGAGCCGGATGACTGCGCCCAAGGGTTACTGCAGACCGGTTGCCCCTGGGTGCTGATCACCGGCACCCATGCTCCGGGGGATGAAGTGATCAACCGGCTCTACGGTCACGATGACAGCCGCCGGGAGTGGTCTTGGCCGCGCCTGCAAGGCACCTATCATGGTTCCGGCTGCACCTTGGCAAGCGCCGTCGCGGCCCGGATCGTCCGGGGCCTGGATCCGGAGGACGCCGTCGCCGAGGCCCAGGCCTACACCTGGGAGAGCCTGAACCGCGCCCTGCGCACCGGCCGCTGCCAGCTCACTCCCAACCGGCTCTTCGCCCTCGATAGTCCGGGACCACCGCAATGAGCCGACTGTACGGGCTCTACGCCATCACCCCCCAAGTCCCGAGCCAGCTCCCGAGGACCGCCCCGCCCCTGATAGAGCCCCTGATAGAGCAGGTCGAACAGGCCATCGCCGGTGGTGCCCGGCTGATCCAATACCGGAGCAAGGGCGGCGATCCGGCCGCACGCTTGCGCACGGCCCGTTCCCTGCTTGCGGTCTGCCGCGCCGCCGCCGTCCCGCTCATCGTCAACGACGACCTGGACCTGGCGGCCCGGATCGGCGCCGACGGGGTGCACCTGGGCCAAGACGACCCCGACCCGCGGGAGGCGAGAAGCCGCCTGGGACCGGGGGCCATCATCGGCGTCTCCTGTTACGACCGGCTCCAACGGGCGCTGCAGGCCCAGGCAATCGGCGCCGACTATGTTGCCTTCGGGCGCTTCTTCCCTTCCACCACCAAGCCCTTGGCCGTTCAGGCCACGCCGGAACTGCTGCGGCAGGCCCGCCGGCACCTCACGATGCCGCTGGTTGCCATCGGCGGTATTACTCCCGAGAATGGCACTCTACCGATTGCGGCCGGCGCGGACATGTTGGCCGCCGTCGACGCCGTCTTCGGCCAACCCGACATCCGCGCCGCGGCCGCCGCCTTCGACGCGCTCTTTCACGCCAGAGATTGCGACCCATGACCCGATCCCATGACCTTTTCGCCGCGGCCCAGCGCCATATCTCCGGCGGCGTCAACTCCCCGGTCCGGGCCTTCCGCGGCGTCGGTGGCGATCCGATCTTCTTCGAGCATGCCGCCGGCCCCTACCTGTTCGATGCGGACGGCAACCGCTATCTGGACTATGTGGGCTCCTGGGGCCCCATGATCCTGGGCCATGCTCACCCCCAGGTCTTGGCGGCGGTTACCGACCGCATGCACAAGGGCCTCTCCTTCGGCGCCCCTACGGAGCTGGAGACCCGGATGGCGGACCAGCTCTGCGAGCTGATACCCTCCCTGGACCTGGTGCGCATGGTCAGCTCCGGCACCGAGGCCACCATGAGCGCCATCCGGCTGGCCCGCGGCCATACCGGTCGGGACAAGCTGGTGAAGTTCGAGGGCTGCTACCACGGCCACGCCGACTCCCTGCTGGTCAAGGCAGGCTCCGGCGCCCTGACCCTGGGCGAGCCCAGCTCGCCCGGCGTACCGGCGGCCCTGGCCGAGCTCACGGTAACCCTCGCTTACAACGACCTGGATCAGGTCCGGGACACCTTTGCCCGCAGCGGGGAAGAGATCGCCTGCATCATCGTCGAGCCCGTGGCCGGCAACATGGGCTGCATCCCCCCGGAGCCGGGATTTCTGGAAGGACTGCGCGCGCTGTGCGACCGCTACGGCGGGTTGCTCATCTTCGACGAGGTCATGACCGGGTTCCGGGTGGCGCTCGGCGGGGCCCAGGGGCGCTACGGGGTGACCCCCGATCTCACGACCCTGGGTAAGGTCATCGGCGGCGGTCTGCCGGTGGGGGCCTTCGGCGGCCGCCGGGACGTCATGGAAAAGATCGCCCCCCTAGGTCCCGTCTATCAGGCCGGCACCCTCTCCGGCAACCCGGTGACTATGGCCGCCGGGCTCACTACCCTGGAGCTGATCAGTAGGCCTGGCTTTTACCAGGACCTGGAGGCCAAGACCGAGCAGCTGGTCACCGGGCTCGAAGCGCAGGCCGCGGCCGCTGGCGTACCCCTGACCAGCAACCGGGTCGGGGCCATGTTCGGTCTCTTCTTCACCGCCGCGGAACGGGTGACCGACTTCGCAGGGGCCACCGCCTGTAACCAGGACCAGTTCCGCGCCTTCTTCCACGCCATGCTGGAGCGGGGGGTCTACCTCGCCCCCTCCGCCTTCGAGACGGGCTTCCTCTCCGCGGCCCATAGCGAGGAAGATATCGCCGCCACCCTGCGGGCGGCGGCGGAGGCCTTCGCGGTTGTTCCCGGATAACGTCGGGCCGGCCCATGCGGATGTGAACCAAGTCTGAAATCCACAAGGAACCCTTCGGAATATGGCCAGCATAACTTTCGATACCCTGAAGTTCGTTCGCCGCCTCAAGGATTCCGGCATCCCGGAGGCCCAGGCCGAAGCCGTTGCCGAAGCATTCAAGGAGGCTTCCGGTGAGGCAGAGTTGGCAACCAAGCAGGACATCGAGCGACTCAAGCAGGACATCGAGCGACTTGAGCTGCGTATGGATGGCGAGTTCCGCCTCGTCAAATGGATGTTGAGTGCCACATTCGCCGGCATTGTAGCCTTGATCCTAAAGAGCTTTTTCTAACGCGGCTACATCAATGGCGAACAGGGCGACAAGCTGCTGCTATGCGCGCGCCGATTTTTTTGACTGTCACCGGCATCCTTCTGGTAATGCTCGTCGTATTCTGGTGGCTCCTAACCATCGGTTTCGACGAGTCACGCTATTTCCGGCGTTGCTCGCTCGATTACTGGCTCCTGGTACCGGACATCATCCACCACCTACCGCTGGATTATTGCACCGGACCCGCCCTCTACCATTCTAGTGCCGGCGATGGACCTAAGCCTTCGACGGTTACGCGCTACTGCTATACGTCCGATCCGACTGCTGCCATCGCCCATTACCAAGCTCTGCTCCTGGAGCGGGGCTATCAGGGGCCGGAGCGACAAATTTATGATCGGGAATACCTCTATTTCCATCAGGATGACCGTTGGCTTAGGTTGGTAGCCATGCCACCGGACCGATTTGAAATCACCTATCTGGAATAGGAGTAACCGGTGTCGAATCGTGATGACATTAAAAGTAAACGCCTTATCTACACCTGCAACTGTGGTTGGATCGATCTGGGCCATGTAAAGGACGACGCCAAATATGAATTCGTCGGCGTCAAGAATCTCTGGAAGCAGATCCGGGGCGGCGATCTCCCACCGGGGGTCGATCCTCGCAGGCTCTATGACCGCCCTGGTCCGAGCGGTTTTCCCTATGTGGACCCTCTGGAACGGCTCGCCCATTTTCACGACGGCGCGCCGGGATACAAGGTCACCTCACCTATAGACAGGATATGAGTAAATGGGGCCTTACGGCAGGTACCCAGCGCAATTATCTGGTCCGCTACGGACTCTCCTGGCAGGAAAAACGCGCGGTGGCCTTGGCGATCTTCATGGAGGTCTCGGTGCTGTTCGAGGGGTTCCAGAACAGTTTTCCTTGGAACGTCGTTACCAACAGCGGATTCAGCCAGGAGGATCTGATCTCCGACCTGCTCGGCTTCTATATCGGGATCGGCGACTATACCTTGCCCCAGGTAAAGGCTATCTGCAAGAAGGTCTCGACAGAGGCGGCCGAAGCGATCTGGGATCGGGAAGGTAGTGTGGAAGAGAACAAGAACCGGACCTTCGAGCCCGCCTTTGCCAAGGAGCCTGGCGCCGAGTGTGCCGACAGCGAGCAGGTCTTCCCCAAAGCGTTCAACAAGATTCGGCCCGCCATCAAGGGCGGAAACTTCATCGATTTTCCAGAACTGGAGGGTGGTCTCTATCTGCGCCATCAATGGTTCTGACCTTCCTCTAACGGTTGCTCCTGCTTTACATCTATCCGGGTCCATTTGCGTCCATTCGGGGCAAGAGAGAATTCTCATGTCATTGGTATTTCGGCACTGCTGTAGTACCTAGTGTAGTGCGCTGTAAATAGTAGAACTAACAAAGCCGCCCCCGGTCGGTTGTAGAGAGCCGATGCAGACAAGAGGCAGAGAATGCGAATGGCGCCGCGATCGATTTGACGCCCGATGCGCGCAATCGCCGCTTAAGTTCCAAACAGAATGGCGCACTACACTAGTTTCGATCGATATTGCTAGGGGGTGTTCGCAATTAACAAACGATCTAATCTTCGCTATCTCGAACCACGGATGGACACGGATGGGAGACCAATCCGTGTCGATCCGTGTTCATCCGTGGTTCTGTTTCCGGTTGTTATCTGCACTAACCAATGGTTTTCACAGGCTAGATGGCCGCAACATCCCACAGGTCCGCTCCGAGACACTCCGCGGCGCGGAGCTTCCGCGTTCCCACGCAGCGCGTGGGAACGAGAGAATCAGCTGGATAGTAGGGTCCGCTGCGCGGACCTTCGGAATGTCAACACCCCCTAGTCCACACACTGGAGCATGTGAGCCAAGCGTGTGAGCATGCAGATACTATGAACTTGCAACAGCGGTCGAAACTAGGTAGTAGTCGGCCGACCCCGACCACTACCCCATGGCCGAGCTGCTCCGGGATCTGCTGACCTGGGTCGCGGCCAACCCCGGTTGGGCCTATCTGGGTGTCTTCCTGGTAGCCCTGACCGAATCCCTGGCCATCGTCGGGCTCATGGTGCCGGGTGCGATCATGATGGTCGGCACCGGGACCCTGATCGCCGCCGGCGCCCTGGACTTCTGGCCCGTGTGCCTGTGGGCGATCGTCGGCGCCGTGGTCGGGGACGGACTCAGCTACTGGCTCGGGCGCCACTACCGGGAACGGCTGACAAGCCTCTGGCCCTTCACCCGTTATCCGGACAGCCTCGCCGGCGGGGTCCGCTTCTTCGAAAAATACGGCGGCAAGAGCGTCGCCTTCGGGCGCTTCGTGGGTCCCATCCGGGCGGTCATTCCGCTGGTCGCCGGTATGCTGGGCATGCCGGTGGGGCGCTTCCTGGTCGCCAATATCCTCTCCGCCATCGCCTGGGCCCCCGCCTACCTGCTGCCGGGCATCGTCTTCGGCGCCTCCCTGGAGCTGGCCGCCGAGGCCGCCTTCCATCTGGTGCTGCTGCTGCTCGCCCTGGCGGTCGTGGTCTGGGCCGTGGCCTGGGGGGTACGGCAGGTCTTTCTGCGCTACAGCCCCCGTGCTAAGGGCTGGATCGAAGGCCTGCTGCGCCGGGCGGAATTTCATCCGCGGATGGGCGAGATCGCCCGTGCCCTCGCCGATCCCGGACACCCGGATGCCGCGACCCTGACCGCACTCGCCGGGGTCCTGCTCCTGACCACCCTGTTGTTCGCCCTGGTCACCGGCTTCACCGTCGCCGGGGCATCGGATCTACCGCTGAACCGGACGGTGCTGCATCTCGCGCTCAGCCTCCAAACCCCGACGGCGAACCAGCTCATGGCCGGCTTCAGCCGTCTCGGGGACCTGGCCGTCATCCTGCCCCTGATCCTGGTGGTCTGCGGCTGGTTGTACCGGCGCGGCGAGCACCGTCATGCCAACTACTGGCTCGCCGCGGGGACCTTCGCTATCCTCGCCGGGCCGCTGCTCGGGTATCTGCTCCAGATCCCGCGCCCTGACCCCGGGCCGGACGGACTCACGCCTTGGGCCTTCCCCAGCGGCCACACCCTGCGGGCCACGGTGGTCTACGGCTTCCTCGCCGTGGTGCTCGCCGGCGGCATGACCCCGACCTGGCGTTGGCTGCCCTACGCCTGGGCCGGTATGCTCATCACCCTGGTGGGCATCTCCCGGCTCTACTTCGGCGCCCACTGGCTCACCGCTGTCCTGGGCAGCCTCACCCTCGGGCTGGCCTGGGTGGCTACCCTGGGACTGGCCTATCGTCGCCACCGGGAGAGCGAGCCCGCCTGGCATCGGCTCGGATCTATTGCCCTAGGGACCTGTGCAGTCGCCTTCGGCCTCCAAAGCATCCTGTCTCAAGATCCCGATCCTGCCTTCCACGACCGGCCCCTAGCGACCACCGCCATCACCGACGCCGATTGGAGGACCAAGGTCTGGCGTATCCTGCCGCAAACCCGGGACGACCTGCGGCAGGCCGGCCATCATCCCTTGAACCTCCAGTATGCCGGCCAGCTCGCCGACCTGCGCGACCAGCTCGCCCACCAAGGTTGGGAGCCGGGACCCAGGCTGAGCTGGGGCAGGGCCATAAAACTGCTGTCCCCCTCCCTGCCCCTCGCGGAGCTTCCCGTCATTCCCCATGTCCACGAAGGCCGCCACGAAGCCCTGACCTTGGTCAAACAAGGCCCCGGTAAGCGCCGGCTGGTGTTGCGTCTGTGGCCGACCAGCTATCGCATCGATGGTGAGACGCCCCTGTGGATCGGAAACGTCACCGCTCAACACAAGCGGGTCGTTCTCGATCTGCTCGCCGTACCGACCACGGACGCCGACACCCACAGCCCCCTGGATTCCGTGCAAGAAGACCTCTCCACACTGCACCCCTTCCGCCCGGACCAGACCGCTCCCCTGCTGCTTCAAATCCCCGAACCTCGCCTCCTAATGAGCCGGTCCGGCTACCGATCACCGGATTTTTTGCAGCAAATGAACGCGAATAAACACCAAATCGGTCGCAGTTAACTCACATTATCGACAAATCTTGACCTGTTGCGTCCATTTGTAGGATGCGGTGAGGCGCGGTTGGTCTTCTGGGATGGCATTACGAGGGAGACGCGAACCGCATCAATGATGCGGTTCGCGGCTTCTTCCACAGATTACGCAGATTATTTCATTTTTTAATCTGTGAAAATCTGCGTAATCTGGATTCAAAATGCAATTTGCACAGGGACAAAACACAAAGAGGAACAAAGGGTCTTAACGCCTGGCGAGACGAAAACCAAGGATGACGTTGCAAAACTGGTGAGTGAACCTGATCCGGTTCGCCGACCGGAGAACCAAGGATGGAAGTCCAGCCACCGCCGCGAGCCACACGCCGGGTACGGTCGCGCCGGAACACGACTCAAAAGCACTGCCGTCGGACGGGGGGGCACCCCGGTTCTTGCCAGCAATCCCGTTCCCCAGACATTTGCCGACGATCTCACGGAGCCCCCCAGGGGATTGGCCGACGAGACTTGCCGGCCGAGACCGTCCGTCGATGGACCCCGGTCTTGGCCCCACAGCCGTTGTGGTCAGATTGCCGCCGTAGTTGGCCCGCGGTCGGTGTGGATACAATTACCAGTCCAGGGGTCGAGGATACCGGCCCGGGCGGCATATTCCCACTCGGCCTCGGTAGGCAGGCGATAGCGCTCGCCGGTCTGATCACTCAACCAGGCCGCATATGCCGTAGCGTCTTCCCAAGAGACATTAATCACCGGCCGCTTGTCCGTCCAGCCCATCGTCGGCTGCAGCCCCGTGGCCGCGGCAAAATGATCGTATTCGGCAAAAGTAACCTCGGTACGGCCCATGGCGAAGGGACGCAGCGTCACCTCATGGACCGGTCCCTCGTTATCACTGCGCTCAGGCTCGGTGGTGGGGGAGCCCATTTGGAAGCTGCCGCCGGGGATAACCACCATCGCCGGTCCCTGGGAGCCGTCTTTGAGGGTATCGTGGAAGACAGTCAGGGAAATGAATCTCTCTCTGATTCCGAGGCTGGCGAAGTGATACCGAGGGGTGTTGGCGTCCCTGCTTGGGATGGCAAAGTTGGCACAGTGCCGCCTGGAACAGGCTTATCCCTGGACCGAACATGACAATACCCCAACCAACGTCCCGATTACAGCCAACCCGGCCACGCCACTCCGCCGTCAGGGCGAAATTGAAGTTTGCTTTAAGGGCATTCGTTGGACCCTGGACTGGGCGGCAAGGGTGCACTGCCGGCTTTGGAGATATCCGCCGACAGATCTTGAGGAGGGGTTAGTACAGGCCTTGGTTCCGGCGCTGGAGGCCGGTCGGGCGTCGAGGGCGGGCCGGCGATCCTGGCAATATCCGCCAGTAGGTCCGAGTACGGCTGGCATCCGGACGCCTGTCCAACCACCAGGCTGCGGGTATGGACATTTGTAAATTTCAGGGGAGCTCGATTGCCCTCATCGATTCGGATGGGAGACGAATTTTCCGCGGTCATACGCCCAGGCCGATTCGGCGTACCTTGGAAGGACGACTGAGTGTTGCGACCAAAGGGGTAACCACGCACCGCACCTTTTCTAGCGTGCTCTCGATGAGTTCATCGAAGGACTCACCGGCACGCTATCTCCGGGTCCCACCAGACCTGATGAGCCCTCAGCGGTCAAGGTGGCGACCAGGGGGCTCGACCCGTTAGCGTCCTGTTGCGAATAGCTGATGAAGATGTCGGCCATGTCTTTAGCCCTGTTCTTCATTAACATGGATTCCGGACTGCCAACGATCATAGAAGGGTCCACTGGACGTTTTGGAGTGCGGCGGCAACTTCACCCGCTGCTTACCGGAACCGACAGCGCGAGGCATAAGCCGAGGGGATCGGCCAAAGTGGCACCATCTGCCGCCGCTTTGGATTGGACCGCATCCGTCCCCAACAAAGGTGTTGCGGCCAGGGAAAGCGCCGTCACGCCGCGGCATATGGTGGAGACTCGAAGGGCCGGATTCCCGGCCAACGCCGCTGGTATCCCCGTGGCTGAGGGTTCGATGCGGTCGCGCCGCTGCCGGCGCCTCCATGATCCGGAATCCATGTAAAAAAGCCTCTTCGTTTTGTCGGCAGACGTGGAGTCAAATTGTAAAATGTTAACCCGACGGCGAGGAAACGACCCAGATCCGCGAATCCTCACCAATGGCTTCGCGCCGATTCAGCACCAGTCCGTCGTTTTCTCTTTCGTATTCCGACCCACCACGACAAGCGGCCAACAGCTAATTAATGGCATTGGGTTACCCACCGCTCCGCGGGGCTAACTTGGTCTACGCGAGCTATTCCGTAGCCTCAGCACAAGGACCGGATCATTTTTCCTATACTCATACCGCGTCGTTTTTCTTGCGTTGGGGTTACCTCTGGCTCCCACGCTCCAGCGTGGGAGCCAACCTGGTCCCGACGGAGGAGGGATCTGACGCTCCAGCGTCATGAAACCCTGTCCCGAGCGGAACGAGGGATCTCGGCCGCTGGAGCGGCACAACGGCATTCCCACGCTGAAGCGTGGGAACGAGCCAAAATCCTCGCTATCTCGAACCACGGATAGACACGGATGGAGACCAATCCGTGTCGATCCGTGTTCATCCGTGGTTCTGTTTCCGGTTGTTATCTGCACTAACCAATGGTTTTCACAGGCTAGATGGCCGCAACATCCCACAGGTCCGCTCCGAGACACTCCGCGGCGCGGAGCTTCCGCGTTCCCACGCAGCGCGTGGGAACGAGAGAATCAGCTGGATAGTAGGGTCCGCTGCGCGGACCTTCGGAATGTCAACACCCCCTAGTCCACACACTGGAGCATGTGAGCCAAGCGTGTGAGCATGCAGATACTATGAACTTGCAACAGCGGTCGAAACTAGTGTAGTGCGCTGTAAATAGTAGAACTAACAAAGCCGCCCCCGGTCGGTTGTAGAGAGCCGATGCAGACAAGAGGCAGAGAATGCGAATGGCGCCACGATCGATTTGACGCCCGACGCGCGCAATCGCCGCTTAAGTTCCAAACAGAATGGCGCACTACACTAGGTACTACCGATTCTTAAGCAAATGCCGCGCTGGTAGCGCACACCGCTAGGAACCGATCCGGCCGCGGCGTCTTGCCGGCGCACTCCAAAGAGTCGGGCTGATGACCCGCCCCCTCCCATTGACTAACCTGCCAACAGCTGGTTTCAACAGGGTTTATCATTCGGTTGCCCTGCTTTGCGCCCATGCGGAGCATTTTTCGCAAGGACTTATGCTATGGTTGACCCTCCCCGCGGGCAGATGAATGGCGCCACCTATAGGTTTTCACGTCGCTTGGAGATAACCGATGGCCTTCCTCAGACTCAAGCTCCACTGGCAGATCCTGATCGCACTCGCGCTGGCCGTGATCGCCGGCTTGCTGACGGGCACCGAGGCGGGGCTGTTCGGCGTCACCTTTTATTCGGTGTTCGACTTCGTGGGCAAGCTCTTCCTCAATGCCCTCAAGATGTTGATCGTCCCCTTGATCGTCTCTTCCATCATCGTCGGCATCGCCGGCATCGGCGGCTCTCAGAACCTTGGCCGGCTCGGCGGCAAGACCCTGCTCTACTATATGAGCACCAGTCTGTTGGCGATCCTGGTGGGGCTCATGGTGGTCAACGCCATCGCCCCGGGCATCGTTGACGGCCAGCCGGCCAAAGATCTCATCGGTTTTACCACCGACGTCAGCACCTTCGAGGACCAGGTGGCCGGCCGAGGCGCCGGCGATGTCATCGAGGTCTTCCTGCGCATGGTCCCGACCAACATCGTGGCGGCCGCCGCCGCGGGCCAGATGCTGGGCCTGATCTTCTTCAGTCTGCTCTACGGCTTCTTCATGACCCGCATCGCCGCGGGCTATGCCGAGGTCCAGTACAATTTCTGGCAGGGCGTGTTCGAGGTCATGCTCAAGATCACCGATCTGATCATGCGTTTCGCCCCCCTGGGGGTGTTCGCCCTGGTCGCCAAGGTAGTGGCCAGCACCGGCTTCGACGCCTTCGTGCCGCTTGCGACATTCTTCTTCAGCGTCCTAGCGGCACTGGCGATTCACTTTCTGGTCACCCTGCCCCTGCTGCTCTATTTCGTGGGCGGGGTCAACCCCGTCCGGCACTTCAAGGCCATGGGCTCGGCCCTGCTCACCGCTTTCTCCACCGCCTCCTCCTCGGCGACCCTTCCTATTACCATGGAGTGCGTAGAGAAGAACGCCGGGGTGTCCAACCGCACCACCAGCTTCGTCCTCCCCTTGGGGGCCACGGTCAATATGGACGGCACCGCCCTCTACGAGTGCGTGGCCGCCATGTTCATCGCCCAGGCCTACGGGCTGGAGCTCACTTTCGCCAGCCAGTTCACGATCGTACTCATCGCCTTGTTGACATCCATCGGCGTGGCCGGAATCCCGGCCGCCAGCCTGGTTGCTATCTCCATCATCCTCGCCGCCATGGGCTTGCCGGTGGAGGGCATCGGACTGATCCTGGCCGTGGACCGCGTCCTGGATATGCTGCGCACGGCTACCAATGTCTGGAGCGATTCCGCCGGGGCGGTCATCATCGGCAAGCTGGAGGGAGAACAGGGCATCCTGGAGGAGCAACCTCGGAGGGCATAAGATGATCTTGCGATTCGTTCTCTTGATGGCCGCCATCTGCCCCGGATTACTCGGGGCCGCTGCGGACCCACAGACACTCGCTATGGGGTTCTTCCTCGAGGATCCGGAAAAGCCCTCCCCATCCCCCGGTCTCGAGGTCTTCATTGAGGGCAATGCCTCCTATCGGCTCGGTGAGCCAGTCCTGATTCGCTTCGAGCTGAGAAACCATACCCCCGAGCGTATGGAAGTGTTGAAGTGGGGCACGCCCTTGGAGGGGAAACTCTTACGCGACATGTTCGCGGTCGAGCTTGGTCCTCACGCGACGCCAGTGCCCTATCGGGGACCTTCCGTCAAACGAGGTACGCCTACGGCAAGCGATTTTGTCACCCTGGAGCCGAACGCTGTTCTGAGCGCCGAGATCGACTTGGCCCAAGGGTATGCGCTCGATAAACCAGGTAGCTATTTCGTGCGCTATCGGCGATCGGTGCTACACCACAAGCGACATGGCTCCGTTGAGTCGGAAATGCAGGCAGTACAATCGAATCCTATCGAATTTATACGCGCACCCTAAGTAAGCAATGCGAGTGAACTGATGACAAATCTTTCCAAAGGATACATGCGTCGAAACCTGGTCGGGCAGTTCCTGCTTACCCTCGTGGCTTTTGCCATGCTCGGCGTTTTGCAATGCGTGGTTGCGGCAACGGGATCCCTACAGGCATCGCTTGCGGTGTATAAATCCTCGCATCATGCATATGATGCATTGATCCTTGAGTTTTCGCTTACCAATCATGGCTCCGAACCCGTGCAGGTGTTGCCTTGGAATACCCCATTGGAGGAGGAATTCAAAGCGCCGATCTTCAAAGTGAAGAAGAGTGGGCAAGCGATCGAATATATCGGACGGATGGTCAAGCGCCCCGCCCCGACCGCCGATGATTACATCACGATCGAACCGGGTGAGGTCGTATCAGCGATGCTGGATCTCGCCGAGGGTTATGCTATCTATGATGTAGGCAGCTACTTGATCACTTACGATGCGGATCTGGCAATCCTGGGAGGCCCGAACGCTAAGGCATACGGGGTCGGTGCCGCATCGAGCGTTAGCGCCGCGGCGACCCTGGTACTGAGCGAGGATCGCCCGCTTCCACTGTCCCCTATGGCCAAGGAGGCGACATTCACCGGCTGTACGGGGAGCCAACAGGGTACGATCAATAGCGCCTTCGCCTCGGCCCAACAGATAGCGAATGAGGCGGCCTCCACGTTGACTAGTACACCGACCAATCAACGCAGTACCGCTCCGCGATATGTGCGGTGGTTCGGTACTTATACCCAATCGCGGTATGCGACGGTGGAATCGAATTTCCGTGCGATCTCCAATGCCCTATATGATGGGAATATTACCTTCGATTGCGGCTGCAACGATAATAGCTACGCTTATGTTTATGCGAACCGCCCTTACGAGATCTATCTTTGCAATGTTTTCTGGTCGGCTCCACGGTTGGGCATCGACTCGCAAGCTGGAACCATCGTCCACGAGATCTCGCATTTCACGAACGTTGCCGGTACGGATGATTACGCCTATGGTCAAGACAGTGCGATAAACCTCGCCTCCCGTTACCCGTCACTGGCGATTGATAACGCAGACAGCTACTTGTACTTTGCCGAAAATACGCCGCCCCTGTCGATGTGTAGTAGCCAAGCGAAGCGTTGGATTCACAAGGCCTATATCGGCTACTATGCCCGCTGTGCTGAGTTTGAAGGGTTCGAGTACTGGTGCACCCGCTTGGACGCGGAGGGGGGTGATCTCGGCTCGATCATTGCGGCCTTTGGGACCTCCCAAGAGTACACCAATCGGTTCAGCGGGCTGAGTGACAGCGAGTTGATCAACAATCTCTATCGCAATATGTTCAATCGAGATGCAGAGCCGGGTCCGAGTGGTAGGGGGTTTTATCTCGGTCTCTTGGAGTCTCGCCGCCAAGAATGGCGCAACAGCCATGGCGGGAGTAACGAAGGGGCGACCGAATACGCCTTGTCTCGGATTGCCCTTGACGTCCTGAACGGTGCGCAGGGAAACGATGCGCTCACACTGAACGGTAAGATCAGTGCCTGTCCGCAGTATTGAAAAGCTAGTACAGCTGTGCCGAAGGAGTGGTTCACTAACAAGTTAGTTGTCAGGTTCCGTGTGATTATATACCGAGAAGGAGCGATCCTTTGCTGCAAGCCCGAGAAGTTTTACGCTTGCTAGCGGGAGAGGACGCGGAAGGAAACGTGACGGCAAGCGAGGGGCCGGTCGGCAGTGTTTGACCGAGCTCATAGCCTACCCCAATTGAGTTGAGCGATCACACCCATCATGAACATCCAGCTGCACCAGAACGCCCGCACTACCCCGGCCATCCGTCTGGAACTCCAGGCTCAGCCCGCGTCGGTGAGCAACCGGAGGTTGGCGGAAACCTATCACCTCAACCGCCACACGGTAGCGAAATGGCGTCAACGCGAAGGGACAGCCGATGCCTTACACCGTCCGCACCGGCTCCAGGCGACCCTCAGCGCGGCCCAGGAAGCGGTGGTGGTGGCCTTGCGCCAGAGCCCTCCTCTGCCCCTGGACGACCTGCTGGCGGTGACCCGCGAGTTCATCCACGCGGAGGTTTCGCGCTCGGGCCTGGACCGCTGTCTGCGCCGCCACGGCGTGTCGAATCTCAAGGCGCTGATGCCCCAGGAGGAAGGCGCTAAGACACCGGAAGGCGTATAAAGTCCTTCTGCGCCCGGCTTCGTGCACGTCGATGTCAAGTACCTGCCCCAAATGCCCGATGAGGACCACCGGCAGTATCTCTTCGCCGCCATCGACCGCGCCACCCGCTGGGTTTACGTGGAACTCCTCCCGGACAAGTCAGCCGCCGCCAGCGGTTTCCTCAAACGCTTGATCGAGAAGGCGCCGTTTACGATCACCAAGCTCCTCACCGACAACGGCAAGGAACTTACCGACCGCTTTTGTGCCACCGGCCAGCACCAGCCCACCGGCGCCCACGCTGTTGATCGGGTGTGTGCCGACAACCACATCGAACATCGCCTGATCAAGCCCAGAACCTCGCAGACTAACGGCATGATCGAGCGCTTCAATGGCCGTATCGCTGACGTGCTGCGCACCACCCGCTTCGATTCATCCGCGCATTTGGCCGAGACCCTCAAACGCTACGTCCAGGTCTATAATCAACACCTTCCCCAAAAGGCTTTGGGTCACATCCCGCCCCTTCAAGCCATGAAAAACTGGTATCAAAAACAGCCTAATCTGTTCAAAAAATGTGTCTATAATCTGGCGGGATTTGACACAAAGCAACATTCATGAACAGGTAGCCTTCCTTCAGGGCTACGCAGTGCATTTTGAGCACGGGGAGAGATTGCATACTTAGGGGTTGCATCCCAAAGCTCAATGGTGTTTGAGAGCTCAGGAGCGTCCCCGAGGAATGTAGTGAAGAGATCGTACTGAAGACTTTTAGGTGGAACCGCAGGTGGTCTTTTAACTCCCTTGGATCCTTTAGACAATTTGCTACCCATACAGACCCTCTCGCTTACGCTGGCTGCCCGGAGGGCAAATACCGGCCGCTTCGAACGCCCGATGAGCCCTAGTAGCGTGCGATTTTTCCCGTTTCGTGAGCAGACCCCTGAATGCTTTTAGGTGGAGTTACAGGTGGTTTTCTGACCGTTTTAGATAAGTTTCTGTCGCGAGCTTTCATGATGCTTCAATCAAGTTCTAGTACCTAGTTTCGGTCGATATTACTAGTCCCCATACTGGAGCGGATAAGTCAAGCGTGTGAGTCAGCAGATACGATGAACTTACAACAACGGTCGAAACTAGTGTAGTGCGCTGTAAATAGTAGAACTAACAAAGCCGCCCCCGGTCGGTTGTAGAGAGCCGATGCAGACAAGAGGCAGAGAATGCGAATGGCGCCGCGATCGATTTGACGCCCGACGCGCGCAATCGCCGCTTAAGTTCCAAACAGAATGGCGCACTACACTAGGTACTAGTATTGATGATCAAGTTGGAACCACGGAAGGTGAAGCTCATGTAAACGTGCCTCCTCGCTCATGTGCTTACTCTTCCTCGGCGATCCACGCATGTTCGTCGTCTCTCCTCACACCGCGTAGGCGCCTCGTCATCGCCAAGCACACCACCTCGGGAGTTACCCCACTGCCAGCTGACAGACAGGCACGCATCCCTGCACCAATCCGAGACGGCATCCATGCCCTCTCGGTATCATCCCTGTTCGCCCTCCCTGGCTTCTACGTCCAGCCAGGCTTCCTGCCCGGCCAAATATGCACTTATGGCCACCCTCGTCGAAGGGGAAACCGACACAGGTTGGCAGAATCACTAGCACAGAAAATAACTCTTTCGCATGCGAAAGTCACGATCCATCATCACCCCGGATTCGCTGTAGCACCTCAGTGACGGCGGCTCGCTCATTCTGATCAGTCACCGTAACATTGGAATCAAGCCAAGCAGCCGCAGCTCGAACTGCCCACAAGGGTGCTTTGGTTACCGTAGCCCACCGCTCCAGCGCAGTACCCGGCGGTGGCTTACGTGGCTTCGAGAAGCCACGATCGATAGCAAAGGCTACCAGCAACTTTGCGGATTCTGCAGGTGAGCGATCACAGTGATATCGGTATGCTGATATCACTGAGCGCCTTATATCGTTGGGAATGGACATTAGCTTCCATTGAGGAGTCGTCGGATATCTTCGAGCTCGGCTCTATCTCTAAATTTGATCTTTATCTCGCCAGGCTTGTTAGGACCAGGTGCTCGGATTGGTGTGGAAATTCCCAACAGGTCTTGGATAGTATCCTGGGCCTTCACGTAGTAGAGCTTGTCCTGCATAAGCCCTTCGCTCTCATCATCAGTTGATGTGGGCTCTGTATTCCCTTCTCGGTTAGGCGTAGGATTGCCAGTGACTCCTCGGTAGGGGACAGCGCTTCCCGATCAATGTTTTCGACGAGTTGGACTGCTAATCGCTGTCCTTTGGAAAATTCCCGAATCACAACGGGAACTTCAGCGAGACCAGCAAGTTCAGCGGCCCGCCACCGACGCTCTCCGGCTGCCAGTAGATAACGCCGTGGATCGTCTGGGTGTGGGGATACGATCAGGGGTTCGATGATTCCCTGCGCTTTGATCGAGTCGGCCAGGGCGTTCAGGCGCCCTTCATCGAAGTGGGTCCTTGGCTGGTCCGGGTCAGGATCGATGATGGACAGAGGAATCGTCCGTAGCTCATCCTTATTCGTTGCTTCATCGATCAACTCTGCGAGATTTTTGATTCCCTGAACGCTCATTGCAGCTGCTCCAGGATCGCCGTGCAGACTTGTCGCATCTCCTGTGCTGTGCTCTGCGAGCTTTGTCCTTTCGCACCTCTCCAGACTGGCTTTCGCTGGTCGATCGCATCTGAGATTGCAACTCGGTTGTGAAGCACGAAGGGAAGGAATTTGTCACCAAGGGTATCTCTGAGTTCAGCCAACATCTGTCGGTGCGTACCGGACCGGGCGTTCACCATATTCGCTAAGAGCCCCAGGTTCTTGATGGTCGGATTGAATCGCTTCCTAACCGTTTGAACTGTCTTCAGTAGATCTGTGATCCCTTGGACTGAATATCCGTTGAGTGTTAGTGGTGACACCACAGCATCTGCTGCAATAAGTGCAGCGATCAGTCGCCGCCCGAGGGTTGGGGCGTGTCGATGATGACCAGGATTTCTGGGTCTAGCAGTTTCGCATGCGAAACTTCTTCGCATGTGAAATCTTTCTCCGAACTCGGTTGCACGAGGTTGCGGAGATGCGCAATGGGTCTCTCGATGGTCCCAAGATCGAGGCCTTCGACATCATTGACCGCAGTATCGGCTGAGATCAGAGAAAATTGTTCGGAGATGGTCTGTGGAACCTCGGTGAGCGATCCGGGCTCGATGGTGAATAGCATCGATGCGGTCAGGCCACTGAACTCATCAACGAAGGTATGGGAACTGTTTGCCTGTCCGTCCAGATCAACCAGCAAGACTGGCTGGCCCTGCTCCAGTGCCAGCCAGGTCAAGTGAACGGCGAGCATCGATTTACCGACGCCCCCTTTCTGGTTCGCAATTGCTAGAATCTTCATGATCACCTCTCTAGGCCGTGCCACAGGGGCAGGAAGGAATGGGAATAATTACAATAAATATTCAGTAGTGCAAGTTTCGCATGCGAAACTTTTCAGGGCACCTCGAGGAAAGGTTTACAAAGAAAAATTCCTACCTCATCCTAAATGGGTAAGGTAGGAACATTACCCAAAGTTACACCACAACCGGCCGCTGAGGCGGCCAAAGAGCACTCAGATCAAGGCTCACCGCCTCGAATGGCGGTACGGCAACCTGATCGGTATCGGCAAAGCGACCGATCGCGATCCAGGCGCCGGCATCGAGTCGGTACGCCTCCAGCATGCGCTTAGCCGGATCGATCAGCCATGCATACTGCACCTCATAGTAGGCATACAATGGCATCTTGACTTCACGATCCCTGCTTGCCGTGGATGAGGATAGGATCTCGCAAATCCAGTCAGGAACCACCTCAATGCGATGATCCTCCGGAAAGTAGGGCATCCGCTCCCGTCGCCAACCGGCCAGATCCGGTACCACCACCTCCACATTCCGCACGAAGTGCACTTCCGGCTCGACAAGGATCCACCAGCCGCCAGGGCCTCCATTGCCTTTACGAAAGGGGCCGATTAATTCAGCACCTAGCATAGAGCCGACGTTCACATGAGCTACAGAAGGTCGTGGGTGAGTATGCAGCTGTCCGTTCAGGATCTCCCCGGTCACCCCTTCAGGCAGGGCCTCCAGAGACTTGTAGAGGGTGGGTTGAAGTGCTGGTTCCATCGATTACTCCTCCCTCTCCAATCCACTTCTCCTTCCCTCCAGTATAGGGTCAACGTGGTCGGCACAGACCGTGCAACCACGGTTCGGATCGACAATGATAACTAGTTTACCACAAATCGAGCCGGACTCACTATAGGCCCAACAGCGCGGGCCCGCTTCTTCAGTGACTAGCACTTTGATTCTCCTTCACATTCCTGGACCAGCCCATAGCATCGAGGCCGGCATCCCTGCCGCTGGCTCCAATGCCCATAGGCATGAAGTGCCGAGGAATCCCGGCACTTTACAATACCCAAATCAGAACGGGGCACCATCGTCGGGTCCCGAAGTACCACTCTTCGATGCACCCGAAGACTCCGAACTCCCGTTCCGACCATCGAGCATCTGCATGGTGCCGTTGAAATCGACCACCACTTCCGTGGTGTAACGATCTTGCCCACCCTGATCCTGCCACTTGCGGGTCCGTAACTTACCTTCAACGTAAATCTTGGACCCCTTGTGTAGGTACTCCTTGGCAATCTCGGCCAGCTTCCCGAAGAAGACGACCCGATGCCACTCGGTACGCTCCCTCACCTCGCCGGTATCCCGGTCTTTCCAGGACTCACCAGTTGCCAAACTTACATTCACGACAGCATTGCTGTCGGGCATGTAGCGTACCTCCGGGTCAGCACCCAGGTTGCTGATCAGAATGACCTTATTGATTCCACGTGCCATTTTTTCTCTCCTGCGCAGTAGAAATAAATGACAACAGGACGCTGATCGACATCCGCCGCTATCGGTGGCTGAAGTGCATCCTGCTGCCACCTGATTTGCGGTGTCATGCTCGATATTTTTGGA